>NZ_DAMCAM010000073.1:0-13407 GCF_032059615.1 Melaminivora sp.
GGTAGAGCACTGCCTTCACACGGCAGGGGTCGCAGGTTCAAACCCTGCATCACCCACCAGTTTCAGTCGGCGGCCGAAGCGCCGCACGCCAGCGAGGGCCAGGAAGCGATTCCCGGCCCTTTTTTGTTTGCGCCGGCCGGCGGGTTCACGGGAGCTGCCCGGGGCGGCATCACAGCGGGAGCGGCGCCATGGAGCAGGTCGATTGCGTGGTCATCGGGGCGGGCGTGGTGGGGCTGGCCATCGCCCGGGCCCTGGCCCTGGGCGGGCGCGAGGTGCTGGTGCTCGAGGCCGAGGGCGCCATCGGCACGCAGACCAGTGCGCGCAACAGCGAGGTCATCCACGCCGGCATCTACTACCCCACGGGCTCGCTCAAGGCGAGCCTGTGCCTGCAGGGCCGCGAGCTGCTGTACGACTATCTGGGCCGGCACGGGCTGCCCCACCGGCGCTGCGGCAAGCTGATCGTCGCCACGCACGCGCGCCAGACGGAGACGCTGGCCCAGCTGCAGGCACAGGCGCGGGCCAACGGGGTCGATGACCTGGTCTGGCTGACGCGCGAAGAGGCCCGGGCCCTGGAGCCGCAGCTGTCCTGCCACGCCGCGCTGCTGTCGCCCTCGACCGGCATCCTGGACAGCCATGCGCTGATGCTGGCGCTGCAGGGCGATCTGGAGCGCGCTGGCGGCCTGGTGGCACTCAAATCCCCGGTAGCCGGTGCCACGGCTGGGCCTGATGCTATCGTTCTTGAGATGCAGGACGGCATGCGACTGGCCGCGCGCAGCGTGGTCAACGCCGCCGGCCTGGGCGCCGCCGGTCTGGCGCGGCGCTTTGCCGGCACCGACACCCGCCAGCTGCCCAGCCCCGCCTGGGCCAAGGGCAACTATTTCACCCTGGCCGGGCGCGCGCCGTTTGCGCGCCTGGTCTATCCCGTGCCCGAGGCCGCGGGCCTGGGCGTGCACCTGACGCTGGACCTGGGCGGGCAGGCCCGCTTCGGCCCGGACGTGCAGTGGGTTGAGCAGCCCCATGACCTCACGGTGGACGCGCGCCGGGGCGACGCCTTCTATGCCGAGGTGCGCAAATACTGGCCTGCGCTGCCAGACGGCGCGCTGCAGCCGGGCTACGCCGGCATCCGCCCCAAGCTGCGCGGCGCCCAGGGCCTGCTGGCCGACTTCCAGGTCCTCGGGCCCGACGCGCATGGCACGCCCGGGCTGGTGCACCTGCTGGGCATCGAATCCCCGGGATTGACCAGCGCCCTGGCCCTGGGCGAGCACGTGGCACGGCTGCTGCAGTCTTGACGGCGCGCAGCCATTGCGCTGGCTGCTACGAAAAAGTGCTTGACACACTCTAAGATGGGATACCCGCCTACAGGTGCCCTGTGGCGGGTCCATTACTGTCGAGCTTAATCAAGAAAGGCCTGTTATGACCTCCGTATCCGAAACCATTTACAGCACACAAGGCGAGTTGGAGCGCCTCGTGGGCGACCTGCGCAGCCTGCTGTCCAGCAAGGACTTGGACAACATCCCCCAGATCCGCCAGTTGCGCGACCGCCTGGACGACGGCATCGACACCGTGCGCGACGGCGCCGTGCGCGCGGCGCAGGAGGCAGCCACTCAGGCCCGCGAGGCCGCCCGCGCGGCCGACCGCTACGCCCACGATGAGCCCTGGCGCGTGGCCACGGCGGCGCTGGCCGCGGGTGCGCTGGTGGGCTTCCTGCTCGCGCGCCGCTGACAAGCCCGGCCGGGGGCGCGGCATGCGCCCCCGGCCGAACCCACCCCCTGACAAAGAGAAAAGCGCATGAACTGGTTATCCCTGCTGGGCCTGGAAGGATGGGTGGCGCGCTGGCGCGCCGCCGCCATCGAGGGCGCCATTGCCGCTGAAGACCGCCTCACCCTGGCGCGCCTGGAGCTCGACGACTTCAAGCGTCGCCTCATGCTGCTGGTGGTGCTGGTCATCGTGTTCGGGGCACTGGCCGTGCTTGCGCTGATGCTGCTGTCGCTGGCCGTCCTGGTGCAGTTCTGGGATTCGCCCCAGCGCGCCCTGGTCGGCTGGCTGCTGGCCGGGGGCTGGGTGGTGGCGTGCGGCGCCGTGCTGGTGACCATCGTGGGCCTGGCCCGCCACCTGGCCAATGCGTTCGCCCTGACCCGGCGCGAACTGGGCAACGACTGGGATCTGATCAAGGGGAGACTGTGACCATGGCCGCCAAACACCTGCCCACGCCCACGCCCGAGCAGCAACAGGTGCTTGACCGCATTCTGGTGCAGCGCGAGCGCCTGCGCGCGCGCCGCGAGGCCTACCAGCAGACGCGCGCCATCGTGCAGGCACGTGCGGGCCTCAACCCTGCCGACCCGCTGCCCCAGCGGCTGATCGCCTTCACCCGCCTGCATCCGGCAGTGGTGGGCGTGGCCGCCGCGCTGGCCGCCGTGGCCGGGCCGCGCCGGCTGATCCGCTGGAGCGGGGCGCTATTGCCACTGCTGGCCAAGCTGCGCCGTTGAGAAGACGGCCCCAAACGCCGCCTCACCGCAAGGGCCGCCACGTGCGGCCCTTGTTGCGTGCACATGCCGCTGCCGGGGCAGGGCAGGGTTTCAGCGGCGCAGGTCGCGCAGGGCACGCGCCGCCTGCGCCACCAGGGCCGGGCCCTGGTAGATGAGACCGGTATAGATCTGCACCACGTCGGCGCCGGCGGCGATCTTGTCCACGGCGTCCTGCGCGCTCATGACCCCGCCCACGCCGACGATGGGAAAGCCCGGCCCCAGCCGTGTGCGCAGCTGGCGGATGACGGCGTTGCTCGCCTCGCGCACGGGCGCGCCGCTCAGGCCCCCGGTCTCGCCCGCGTGCGCCAGGCCCTGCACGGCCTGGCGGGCTATGGTGGTGTTGGTGGCAATGACGCCGTCCATGCCGTGGCGCTGCAGCGCGCCGGCGATCACCTCGACTTGGGCCTCGTCCAGATCGGGCGCGATCTTGACGAACAGCGGCACGTGCCGGCCCTGGGCCGCGGCCAGCCGCTCCCGCTCCTGCGCCAGCGCGCCGAGCAGCGCGTCCAGCGCCTCGTCGGACTGCAGCGCGCGCAGGTTCTGGGTGTTGGGCGAGCTGATGTTGACGGTGACGTAGTCGGCGTGCGGATAGACGCCGCGCAGGCAGGCCAGATAGTCGTCGGTCGCCTGCTCGATGGGGGTGCTGGCGTTCTTGCCGATGTTCAGGCCCAGCAGCAGCAGCGGCCGGCCCTGCGCGCGCACGCGCGACTTGCGCACGTTGGCGACGAAGGCGTCCAGTCCCTCGTTGTTGAAGCCCAGGCGGTTGATCAGCGCCTGCGCCTCGGGCAGGCGGAACATGCGCGGCCTGGGGTTGCCGGGCTGGCCGCGCGGCGTCACCGTGCCGACCTCGACAAAACCAAAGCCCATGGCGGCCAGCGCGTCGATGCAGCGCGCGTTCTTGTCCAGGCCCGCGGCCAGGCCGACGCGGTTGGGGAAGGTGAGGCCGGCGAGCTGCACCGGGTCGCTCACGCGCTCCTGGCGCCAGGCCCACTGCAGCGGCGTGCCCTGGCCGCGGGCCAGCCAGTCGAGCGTCAGCTCGTGCGCCGCCTCCGGGTCGAGGTGAAAGAGAAATGGGCGCGTCAGCGCATAGGGAAGAAGAGACATGGGGATAATCCGGCAAAACCTCCGGATTTTCCCCCATGACGATCCCCGCACCTTCTCTTCCCCTCTCCCAGGACGCCTTGAAGACCCTTGTCGGCCAGGCCGCGCTGCACTACGTCGAGCCCGGCAGCATCGTCGGCGTGGGCACGGGCTCCACCGTCAACAAGTTCATCGACGCCCTGGCCGGCATCAAGGATCGCATCCGCGGCGCGGTCTCCAGCTCCGAGGCCAGCACGGCTCGCCTGCGCGCGCTGGGCATTGCCGTGCTCGAAGCCAACGACGTGGCGTCGCTGCCCGTCTATATCGACGGCGCCGACGAGATCGACGAGCGCGGCCACATGGTCAAGGGCGGCGGCGCGGCGCTGACGCGCGAGAAGATCGTCGCGGCCCTGGCCGAGCGCTTCGTGTGCATTGCCGACGAGTCCAAGCTGGTGACCACCCTGGGCGCCTTCCCGCTGCCGGTGGAGGTGGTGCCCATGGCCACGGCCCACGTGGCCCGGCGCTTCGAGGCCCTGGGCGGCCAGCCGCGTCTGCGCCTGGCCGGCGGCGTGCCGCTGGTGACCGACAACGGCCAGCACATCCTGGACGTGTCGGGCCTGGTCATCACCGATCCGCTGGCCTTCGAGTGCGAGGTCAACCAGTGGCCGGGCGTGGTCACCGTGGGGGTGTTTGCGCACCAGAAGGCCGGCATCTGCCTGCTGGGCACGGCCAGCGGCGTGCGCACCCTGTCGTTCTGACCGCGCTGCCTGCGCGGCCCGGGCGCCGGCAGCTCAGGAAGCGGGCGGCGCCGGTGTCGCGCGCTCCCGGGGCGCGTAGCCAGCGGCGTCCAGCACGTCGCTCCATTCCTGCTGCGAAAACCCCCTGAGCTGCCGCTCGCCCACCGTGGCAAAGGGCAGGGTGGCGTCGCCGCTCAGGCGCTGCAGAGCCTGCAGATCCTCGCCGCTGGCGACCACGTGCTCGCTGAAGGCGATGCCGCGCTGCTCCAGCAAGGCCCGCGCGCTGACGCAGGGCACGCAGTCGGCGGCGGTGTAGAGCGTGACGGGCGGGCGCTGCCCGGCGGGGCGCAGCGGCGGCAGCGGGGCGTCGCCGCCGGGGCGCTGCACGTTGGGGGGCAGGGTGATGTCCCGGGCATCGGCCGTGGGCGGCCGGTCGGTGAAGGTGACCCGGCCGTTGGGTTCGATGATGCGGTAGATGCGCTGCGCCTGCGCCGCGCCGGCCGCGAGCAGCGCCACCACGGCGCACAGCGCACACAGGGCGGGCAGACGGGCAGGGCGCATGGCGTGCTCCTTTACCGATAGCAAAACATCCATGCGCCACCGTGATTTGCGCGTGATTGAACACACAAAATCATGCGGGACGCGGAGGTGTTGCTCACTTTCCAATAGCAATCAAGCCATTCCCTGGTGGCGCAGCAGCGCGTCGATGGCGGGCTCGCGGCCGCGGAAGGCCTTGAAGGACTCCATGGCCGGGCGGCTGCCGCCGGCCTCCAGGATGCACTCGCGGTAGCGCCGTCCGGTCTCCAGGCAGGGCTGGCCGTCCGCACCGGCCGTTTCTTCGAAGGCGGCGTAGGCGTCGGCGCTCAGCACCTCGGCCCACTTGTAGCTGTAGTAGCCGGCCGCATAGCCGCCGGCGAAGATGTGGCTGAAGGTGTGGGCCGTGCGGCTGAAGGGCGGCGGCGGCAGCACGGCGACCTCGGCGCGCACCCGGTCCAGCAGCAGCTGCTGGTTGCGCGCGGGGTCGGCGTCGGTGTGCAGCAGCATGTCGAACAGGGAAAATTCGATCTGGCGCAGCGTCTGCATGCCGGCCTGGAAGTTGCGCGCGGCCAGCATGCGCTCGTACAGCGGGCGCGGCAGGGGCTCGCCCGTGTCCACGTGGGCGGTCATGTGGCGCAGCACCTCCCACTCCCAGCAGAAATTCTCCATGAACTGGCTGGGCAGCTCCACCGCGTCCCATTCCACACCGCCGATGCCTGAGACGTCGCGCTCGTTGACCTGCGTGAGCAGGTGGTGCAGGCCGTGGCCGAACTCGTGGAACAGGGTGATCACGTCGTCGTGCGTGAGCAGGGCCGGCTTGCCATCCACGCCGCTGGCGAAGTTGCACACCAGATAGGCCACCGGGGTCTGCAGCTGCCCGGTGTCGGGCCGCAGCCAGCGCGTGCGGGCGTCGTCCATCCAGGCGCCGCCGCGCTTGCCGGCGCGCGCGGGCTGGTCCAGGTAGAACTGGCCCACCAGCTGGCCAGCGCGCTCGATGCGGTAGAACTCCACCGCCGGGTGCCACACGGGGGCGCTGTCGGGGCGGATCTCGACCTCGAACAGCGTTTCGACAATCTTGAACAGGCCGGCCAGCACCTTGGGCGCAGTGAAGTATTCCTTGACCTCCTGCTCGCTGAAGGCGTAGCGCGCCTCCTTCAGACGCTCGGAGATGAAGGTCCAGTCCCAGGACTGCGGCTCCTGCAGTGCCAGGTGTTCGGCGGCCCAGGCGCGCAGGTCGGCCACGTCGCGCTCGGCGTGCGGGCGCGCGCGCGCCGCCAGGTCGCGCAGGAAGGCGACGACCTGGCTGGGCGAGTCGGCCATCTTGGGCACCAGCGAGACCTCGGCAAAGCTGGCATGGCCCAGCAGCTGCGCCTCCTGCTGGCGCAGGTCCAGGATCTCGGCCATGACGGCGCCGTTGTCAAAGCGCGCAAGCTCGCCCTCGGCCTGCTCGGAGGCGCGCGTGACGTAAGCGCGGTACAGCCGCTCGCGCAGCGGCCGGTGGGTGGCGAACTGCATCACCGGCAGATAGCTGGGCAGCTTGAGCGTGAGCTTGCAGCCCTCGCGCCCCTCGGCGCGCGCGGCCTCGCGGCCGGCCTGCACCACGTCTTCGGGCACGCCGGCGAGCTCGTCGTCGCCGGCGTACCAGGCGTAGCCGTCGGTCGCGTCCAGCGCGTTTTCGCTGAATTTTTGCGTCAGCTCGGCCAGGCGCTCCTGGATGGCGGCAAAGCGCTCCTTGTCCGCGCCCCGCAGTTCGGCGCCCGAGAGCACAAAGTTGCGCAGCGCGTTGGACAGCGCGCGCCGCTGCTCGGCGTTCAGGCTGGCCGCATCGATGGCCTTGTACTTGGCGTAGAGCTGCTCGTTGGCGCCCAGGCGCGTCCAGAACTCGGTCACGCGCGGCAGGGCGGCGTTGTAGGCGGCGCGCAGCTCGGGCGTGTCGGCCACGCTGACCAGGTGGCTGACCACGCCCCAGGCGCGGCCCAGCTCCTCGGTGGCCACGTCCAGCACGCGGGCCATGGCGTTCCACTCGGCCGGGAAGGCCGGCGCCGTCACCTCGGCCAGCGCCTGCTCGGCGCGGCCGAGCAGTGCATCCAGGGCCGGGGCCACGTCGGCGGGCGTGATGCGGTCAAAGGGTATGGGGCCGGAAAAATCGAGGAGGGGATTGCTGCTCATGAGACTCCAGAGTGGCGGCGCTTGCGCGAAGTTCAATGCCGCCCAGGCAAACCAGCGGTGCCGGGGCGGCCGCGGGGGTCAGGCGCTGCCCGGGGTTGCGCGCTCGGCCGCCTCCAGCGTGTTGACCAGAAGCATGGTGATGGTCATGGGGCCCACGCCGCCGGGCACGGGCGTGATCCAGCCGGCGACCTGGCTGACGCCGGCGAAGTCCACGTCGCCGCACAGCTTGCCCTCGTCATCGCGGTTCATGCCCACATCGATGACCACCGCGCCGGGCTTGACCATGTCGGCCGTCAGCACGCCGCGCTTGCCCACGGCGGCAACCACGATGTCGGCCTGGCGCGTGAAGGCGGCCAGGTCGGCCGTGCCGCTGTGGCAGACGGTCACTGTGGCGTTGGCCGCCAGCAGCATCAGCGCCATGGGCTTGCCGACGATGTTGGAGCGGCCGATGACCACGGCGTGCTTGCCGCGCAAATCCCGCAGGCCGATGGATTCGAGCATCTTCATGCAGCCATAGGGCGTGCAGGCCTTGAAGCCGGCCTCGCCCACCAGCAGCGCACCGGCGCTGGCGACGTGAAAGCCGTCCACGTCCTTGGCGGGCGAGATGGCCTCGATCACCTTGTGGTCGTCGATGTGCGCGGGCAGTGGCAGCTGCACCAGGATGCCGTGGATGGCCGGGTCGTTGTTCAGCGCCTCGATGCGCGCCAGCAGCTCGCCTTCGGTCAGGCTGGCGTCGTACTTCTCGAGCACCGAATGGAAGCCCACGTCCTCGCAGGCCAGCACCTTGTTGCGCACATAGACCTGGCTGGCCGGGTTGTCGCCCACCAGCACCACCGCGAGACCGGGGGTGGTGCCGCGCTCTTTCAGGGCGGCGGCGCGCTCGCGCACTTCGGTGCGCAGCTGGCGCGACAGGGCATTGCCATCGATGATCTGGGCGGTCATGGGCGGAGAAGGGTCAAAACGTTTGCCAATGAAAAAGCTGCCTGGCCCTTGGTGTGCGCGGGCAGGCAGCTACGAAATGAAGAGCGGGCGGCGCGGCGGCTCAGTGCTTGGCGGCGCCGGGGCCCAGGGCGATCTTGAGCAGGTCGGCCACGGTGTTGGCGCCCAATTTTTCCATGATGTTGGCGCGGTGCGCCTCCACCGTCTTGATGCTGATGCCCAGGTCGTCTGCGATCTGCTTGTTCAGGCGCCCGGCGACGATGCGTTCGAGCACCTGCGCCTCGCGGCTGGTCAGCTTGGACAGCAGCGCGTCGCGGCTGGCCGCCTGCTGGTGGTCGGCAAAAGCCTCGCGCGCGTGGTCGAGCATGCGCTCGACCAGCTCCAGCAGCTCGCCTTCATCGAAGGGTTTCTGGATGAAATCGAGCGCGCCCTTCTTCATGGTGTTCACGGCCATGGGCACGTCGCCGTGGCCGGTGATGAAGACGATGGGCAGGGGCGACTTGCGCTCGAGCAGGCGGTCCTGCAGCTCAAGACCCGTCATGCCACCCATGCGGATGTCCACGATCAGGCAGGCCACCTCGCGCGGGTCGTAGCGCGCGAGAAACGACTCGGCCGAGTCGAAGCAGCGCACGCGGTAGTCCTTGCCTTCGAGCAGCCATTGCAGCGAATCGCGGACGGCCTCGTCGTCGTCGACGACATAAACGGTGCCTTTTTTCGGGGTCAGACTCATGTGGGAGAGGTCCTTGCTGCAAAGACGTAGCTACAAAATTCGTAGTGCCAAAGGCCCTAGGCCAGCGGCAGCCAGAAGGAAAACCGGCAGCCCGTGACCTCCGAACCATTGTAGATGTTCTCCGCGTGCATCCTGCCCTGGTGCGACTCGACGATGCTGCGGCACAGGTTCAGGCCGATGCCCATGCCCTCGCTCTTGGTCGAATAGAACGCCTCGAACAGGTGCGCCAGCACCTCGGGCGCCAAGCCCCGGCCCGTGTCCTGCACGGAAAACTCGATGCCGTCCTGGCCGTCGGCCTGGCGCGGCACCACGCGCAGCTCCACGCTGCGCTGCGCGGGCGGACGCCCGGCATTGGCGATGGACTCGGCGCCGTTCTTCATCAGGTTGACCAGCACCTGCTCGATCAGGATGGTGTCGGCCGACACCGGCGGCAGCCGCGCGGCGACGTAGTGCGTCAGGCGCACGTTGTGGCGCCGCAGCTCGATGCCGGCCAGCTCCACCGCCTCGGCCACCATGCTGCCCACCTCGGCCAGCTGCCGGTTGGGCTCGCTTTTTTTCACGAAGGCGCGAATGCGCTGGATGATCTGCCCGGCGCGCTGGGCCTGGTGCGCGGTTTTCTGCAGCGCGGTCAGGAGGGCGTCCTCGGCGATCTGCTTTTTCTCGATGCGCGAGATCATGCCGCTGCAGTAGTTGCTGATGGCCGTGAGCGGCTGGTTCAGCTCGTGCGCCACGCTGGAGGCCATCTCGCCCATGGTGATCAGGCGACTCACCGACTGCGCACGCTCGGCCTGGCGCGCGGCCTGCTCCTCGGCCAGGCGGCGCGGCGTGATGTCGGTGGCAATCACCATCTGCGCCAGGCGCCCGTCCACCCAGTTGAGGTAGCGCGAGCGCACCTCCAGCCACTTGGCCAGCTCGGGCAGATAGATCTCGGCGTTCTCGGAGTGGGCCGTGGTCAGGGAATCGGTGGGCAGGCCCATCAGGCCGTCCTCGTCGTGCATGCCGGCGTCGCTGCGCTGCGCCGGCAGCACGCCGGCCTGGGCCACCAGCTGCAGGTGGCCGGTGGTCTGCGAGCCGAACCACTGGCGGTACAGGCGGTTGGCGAACAGCAGCTCCTCGCTGCCCAGGGGCGCCACAGAGACCGAGGCGTCCAGCGCCTCCAGCACGATGGTGAAGCGCTCGTGCGAGGCGGTGAGCTGCTCGCGCACGCGGTTGGGCTCGGTGATGTCGGTCATCGACGTCATCCAGCCTGTCTGCTGGCCGCGCGCGTCCACCAGCGGCGAGACGTACAGGCGCGCGTCGAACAGCATGCCGCTCTTGCGGCGCACCCGCACCTGGAACCCCCCCGGCGCCACCTTGCCCGAAAGCTCCTCGCGCAGCTTGGCATGCAGCGTCTCGTACTCGTCCTCGGGCCAGTAGCTGTAGGGCGGCAGCTGGCCGACCAGCTCGGCCTCGCTCCAGCCCGTCATCTGACAAAAAGCCGCGTTCACATAGGTGATGCGGCCCTCCAGGTCAAGCGCGCGCATGCCGGTGAGGATGGAGTTCTCCATCGCCCGGCGGAAATTGGTCTCGACGATCAGCGCCTGCTGCGCCTGCAGCCGCCGGCGCGTGTGGCGCCAGGTGGCGATCAGCATCCACGCGGTCATCACGCTGAGCGCGCCCACCAGCCAGAACAGGCCGCTGCCCACCACGCCCAGCGAGGTGCGGTAGGCCTGGGCGCGCAGCACCAGCCCGTTGCCCACGGGCGAGACCGGCACCTGGTAGGCGTTGGCCTTGGTGGTCCAGGGCAGCAGGGCGTTGCTGCGCGGCGCCAGGGGCGTGCCGGCCAGCACGTGGTTGCCCGCGTCGAGCAGCGTGACGGCGTAGCGCGCCAGCACCTCGGTGGGCGTGCCGTAGCGCAGCACGCTGTCGATGGAATATTCGGCCAGCACCACGCCGGCAAAGCGCCCTTCGGCGGCCAGCGGCACCTGCAGCTGTAGGAGCGGCACGGTGTCGCCCGAGGCGGCGGCCGGCTGCGAATAGACGGGCTGCAGCAGGTCGCGCGCCAGGCCGAACAGCTCGGCCGTGTCGTCGCCCTTGAGCACCTCGCCGCTCACGCGCAGCTGGCTGCTGGTCACCGTGGGGGCGGCGTGCGAGGCCCGAATGCGCCGGCGCCCGTCGATCCAGGTGATGGCCTGCAGCTCGGGGTACTGGCTGATGAGCGCCTCGGCGCGGGCGATGAACTCGCTGCGTTCCAGCTCTTCGTTGGACAGGTCGCGCGCCAGGCGCATGACCTGCTCCTGGCGCTCGAGCAGGCGTAGGCGCACGCGTTGCTGCGCGTATTCGACGTCGCGCTTGAGCGCCTCCTTCTCGCGCTCGATCTCTTCGTTGCGCAAATACCAGAACGACGCCACGATGGCCGCCAGGAACATCAGCACCGCCGCCAGCGGCGCCAGGGCTGCCAGCCGGTCCTGGCGCATGGGCGAGAGGCTGCGCCACCACGAGCGCCAACGGCGTGCGGCCGTGCTCGCAGCAGAGGCAAAAGCGGTCGGTGAAGCGGCGGCAGGGGGCATGAAGCGCGAGTTTAAAGGCCGGAGCCAAAGCCATTTCACGAGGAGAAATTATGTGCAGGCGCAGCAAATTTTCACAATGAGATATATGTATGCGCCATTTGAAATGAAGAAAATCTGTGCGAAACTTCCGTCAATACCCCCATCATTGCCATTGATTCAAAAGGAGACAGGGCATGTCCGATCCGACCCAAGGCACCCCCCAGAGCGACATCGATCAGCAGGAAACCCGTGAGTGGATGGACGCCCTGCAGGCCGTCATCGACAAGGAAGGCGCCGAGCGCGCGCACTTCCTGATCGAGCAGCTGCTGGAGCACGCGCGCCAGAACAGCATCGACCTGCCGTTCTCGGCCAACACCGGCTACGTCAACACCATTGAGCCCGAGCAGGAGGCACGCTGCCCCGGCAACATCGCCATCGAGAAGCGCCTGCGCGCCTTCATGCGCTGGAACGCCATGGCCATGGTGGTGCGCGCCAACCGCCTGCACCCGCACGACGGCGGCGACCTGGGCGGGCATATCGGCTCGTTCGCCTCGCTGGCGTCCATGTGGGGCGCCGGCTTCAACCATTTCTGGCACGCCGAGAGCGAAAAACACGGCGGCGACTGCATCTACTTCCAGGGCCACAGCGCACCCGGCATCTATGCCCGCGCGTATCTGGAGGGCCGAATCACCGAGGAGCAGCTGGAGAACTTCCGCCAGGAGGTCGATGGCAAGGGCCTGTCCAGCTACCCGCACCCCAAGCTGATGCCGGGTTTCTGGCAGTTCCCCACGGTGTCCATGGGCCTGGGACCCATGATGGCCATCTACCAGGCACGCTTCTTGAAGTACCTGCACGCCCGCGGCATCGCCGACACGGCCAACCGCAAGGTCTGGATCTTCCTGGGCGACGGCGAGATGGACGAGCCCGAGAGCAAGGGCGCCATCAGCCTGGCCGCGCGCGAGAACCTGGACAACCTGATCTTCGTCATCAACTGCAACCTGCAGCGCCTGGATGGCCCGGTGCGTGGCAACGGCAAGATCATCCAGGAGCTGGAAGGTGACTTCCGCGGCGCCGGCTGGCACGTCATCAAGCTGCTCTGGGGCAAGGGCTGGGATGAGCTGCTGCGCCGCGACACCAGCGGCAAACTCAAGCAGCTGATGATGGAGACGCTGGACGGGGACTACCAGACCTACCGCGCCATGGACGGCGCCTACCTGCGCAAGCACTTCTTCGGCCGCTACCCCGAGACGGCCAAACTCGTCGAGCACATGACCGACGACGAGATCTGGGAGCTGCGCCGCGGCGGCCACGACCCGGAGAAGGTCTACGCCGCCTTCCACGCTGCCAACGAGCACCAGGGCCAGCCCACGGTGCTGCTGGTCAAGACCGTCAAGGGCTACGGCATGGGCAAGGCCGGCGAGGCCAAGAACACCGTGCACCAGACCAAGAAGCTGGCCGACGAGGACATCAAGTACATCCGCGACCGCTTCAACATCCCGGTGCCCGACAGCGAGCTGGACAAGCTGCCCTACTACAAGCCGGCCGACGACACGCCGGAGATGACCTATCTGCACGAGCGCCGCAAGGCCCTGGGCGGGTACCTGCCGCACCGTCGCGAGAAGGCCGACGAGAGCTTCACCGTGCCGTCGCTGGAGACCTTCAAGGCGGTGCTCGAACCCACGGCGGAGGGCCGCGAGATCAGCACCACCCAGGCCTATGTGCGCTTTCTGACGCAGCTCTTGCGCGACAAGGCGCTGGGTCCGCGCGTCGTGCCCATCCTGGTCGATGAGGCACGCACCTTCGGCATGGAAGGGCTGTTCCGCCAGATCGGCATCTACAACCCCAAGGGCCAGCAGTACACGCCGGTCGATCGTGATCAGGTCATGTACTACAAGGAGGACAAGGCCGGTCAGATCCTGCAGGAAGGCATCAACGAGGCCGGCGGCATGTGCTCGTGGATCGCCGCGGCCACCTCGTACTCGACGAACAACCGGATCATGATCCCGTTCTACGTGTACTACTCCATGTTCGGCTTCCAGCGCTTTGGCGACTTCGCCTGGGCCGCTGGCGACATGCAGGCGCGCGGCTTCATCCTGGGTGGCACCAGCGGGCGCACCACGCTCAACGGCGAGGGCCTGCAGCACGAGGACGGCCACAGCCAC
>NZ_DAMCAM010000074.1:0-13164 GCF_032059615.1 Melaminivora sp.
TGCAGCAGGCGCACGCCCAGGCGCGCCTCCAGCTCGGCCACGCGGCGCGACAGGCGCGATTTCGGAATGCCCAGGGCGCGCCCGGCCGCGGCAAAGCCGCCGCGCTCGGCCACCTCGGCAAAGTAGAGCATGTCGTTCAGATCTTGCATGAGCGCAGTCCTTTCGCTTCATCAACGAGACAATCTATCGCGATGACAGGGCCTTATCAAGCATTCAATCCACAGAGACAATCTATCATTCCCGAAAATTTCGGGTTAACCCTGAACAACACCGAACTCCAGGAAGGACAACCATGCAATTGCTGCACGTCGACTCGGCCATCACCGGCGAACAATCCGTCTCGCGCCAGCTCACCGCGCGCATCGTGCGCGCCTGGCTGGACCACTACCCCGGCACGCGCGTCGAGCACCTGGACCTGGCCGCCGACGCCCCGGCCCACTTCACCATGGACGCCATGGCCCCGCGCACCGGCCAGACCGAGGGCCTGAGCGAGGTGCAGCTGCGCGAGAACGCCGTCTCCGAGCGGCTGGTGCGCCAGTTCCTGGCCGCCGACGTGGTGGTCATCGGCGCGCCGCTGTACAACTTCACCGTCCCGACCCAGCTCAAGGCCTGGATCGATCGCCTGGCCCAGCCCGGGCGCACCTTCCGCTACACCGCCAGTGGCGCCGAAGGGCTGGCCCGGGGCAAGACGGTCATCATCGCCTCCAGCCGCGGCGGCGTGTACTCGACCAGCGAAGCCGGCCGTGCAATGGAGCACCAGGAGAGCTACCTGCAGACGGTGCTGGGCTTCTTCGGCGTGACCGACGTGCGCTTCGTGCGCGCCGAGGGCACGGCCCTGGGGCCGGCCGCGCGGGACGAGGCGCTGACCGCAGCCGCCCGCGAGATCACGGCCCAGGTGTCGCCGGGCGCCGCCAACCCCGAGCGCATCGCCCAGGTGGCCTGACGGACCGGGCCGGGCCGGGCGCCGCGTCGCCCGTCAGCGCAGCGCCAGATTGTTGAGCCGGTCCAGCCGCTCGGGCCAGGTGCCCTCCTCGGCCGATTGCAGCAGGATGCGCGTCCAGGCCACCCAGGCGTCCCACTGCACGCGCTTGTCCCAGGAATTGCCCCAGGCGCAGAACTGTTGCAGCGCCCCGCGCGCGGCGCGCGACGCGTCCTCGGCGCGGCCGGCCGACAGGTAGAGCTGCGCCAGCACCATCTGCGGCTCGCCCACCCAGGGGTTGAGCTGCACGGCCTGCTCCAGCGTGCTGGTGGCCCCGTCCAGGTCCACCAGCGGCTGGGCCAGCTGCGCGACCGACCAGTACAGGGCCATGGCGGCGGCTTCGCGCTGCGCGGTCAGCTCCTGCGTGCAGCCGCCCAGCACCGGCGGCAGCGGCAGCTGGCCGGCCAGCGCCGGGTGCTGCAGCGCCTGGCCCAGGGCCCCCACCTGGCTGACCATGCGCGCGGTGGGACGCATGGGCCCCGGCCACAGCGACGCGGCCCAGTGCACGGCCTGGCGACGCGTGGTGTCGGTGGCAGGGAAGCGCGAGTAGATCTCGTCCTGCCAGCTGAACCACTGCTCGATGGTGTCGGCCATGCTGACGATGACAAACGCCGCGACCTCGTAGGCGCTCAGCCGCACGCTGCTGCGCGGGGCCGGGCCGTTGAGCTCGACCTCCAGCGTGCCGTCCTGCCGCACCTCGCCCGCCAGCACCTTCTGCACGAACTGCCCGCGGCTGATGGTGCAGAACAGGTGCACCAGGTGCTCGGCCTCGGCGCCGACCAGCTCCTGCAGCCGCCGGCGCTCGCTGGCCGCATCGAACTTCACCAGATCGACGAAGGCGTTGCCATAGACGCTGTGCAGCAGGCCCAGCAGGCGTACGTCGCGCGGCTGCTGCCAGACGCTGAGCGAGCGCGCCACGCCCACCAGATGGTGGCGGAAAGTGCCGGCCTTGTGCCAGTCCTGCCCCACGCCGCGCGCCAGCACCACGGGCAGCACCGGGGCCAGGTCGGCGTCGCGCTGCAGCCATTCATCGTCGAGCAGCGGCAGCGCGCGCTGCAGCAGGGTCTCGTCCAGCGGGGCGAAGGGGGGGCGGTCGTCGGTCATGTGCGGGTCTCCTGAAGTTCTGCCCCAAGTATGTGGCAGGCCCGCGATTGATGCCAAATCAGCCCGAAACCCGCGCCAGACAAAGACCTTTAGCTACTAAAAACTGAGCAAGCTGTCAGCGGTGCGACAGCCGCCGCACGGCCCAGTCGCCCAGGCTCTGGATGGCCTGCACGAAGACGATCAGGAGAACCACCACGGCCAGCATCACGTCCGGCAGAAAGCGCTGATAGCCATAGCGGATGCCCAGGTCACCCAGGCCCCCGCCGCCCACGGCACCGGCCATGGCCGAGTAGCCGGTCAGGCTGACGAAGCTGATGGTCAGACCCGCGACGATGCCCGGCAGCGCCTCGGGCAGGAGCACCTTCCAGACGATCTGGCCCGTGGTGGCGCCCATGGACTGCGCCGCCTCGACCAGACCGCCATCGACCTCGCGCAGCGCCGTCTCGACCAGGCGCGCGACGAAGGGCGCAGCCGCCAGCGTCAGTGGCACCACGGCCGCCCAGGTGCCGATGGACGAGCCCGTCACCAGCCGCGTGAACGGGATGATGGCCACCAGCAGGATGATGAAGGGCGTGGAGCGCACGGCGTTCACCACGCCGCCCACCAGCCGATTGGCCCAGCCGTTCTCCAGGATGCCGCCCGCGTCGGTCAGACGCAGGAACACCCCCAGCGGAATGCCCACCAGCCCGCCCAGCACCCCCGAGACGCCCACCATCACCACCGTCTCCCACAGCGAGGTGGCAAACAGCTCCAGCATCACCTGCGAAAAATTCTCGAACATCGCCCGTCCTCCGCTTCCGTCAAACGCCCACATCCACCGTACGCACGGCCACGCCGCCGGCGCGCAGGTAGTCGATGGCCGCGCCGATGCGCGCCATGGGCCCGCTGGCATACACCGCCAGCGAGCCGAAGGTCTGCTGCTGGATTTCGTCGATCTGCCCGTGCAGGATGGACAGGTCCAGCCCCAGCTCGCGGATCAGGTGCGACAGGATGGGCTCGTAGGCCTGCTCGCCCGCGTACGACAGGCGCAGGAGCTGCCCGCCGTGGCCCGGCGCCAGGCGCGCGGCCAGCTGGCGTACGCGCGCGAGCACGCTGGCGGGCAGCTCCTGCGGCACGATCTCGTCGATCAGGCTCTTGGTGATGGACTCGCGCGGGCGGGTGAAGACGTCGATGACGCTGCCCATCTCGGCGATGCGGCCGGCGTCGATCACCGCCACGCGGTCGGCGATCTGCTTGATGACCTGCATCTGGTGCGTGATCAGCACCACCGTCACGCCCAGGTCGCGGTTGACCTGGCGCAGCAGCTCCAGGATGGAGCGGGTGGTCTCGGGGTCCAGCGCGCTGGTGGCCTCGTCGGACAGCAGCACCTTGGGGCGGCTGGCCAGCGCCCGGGCGATGCCCACGCGCTGCTTCTGCCCACCCGAAATCTGCGCCGGGTAGCGGTCGGCCAGGTGCGCCAGGCCAACCAGCTCCAGCAGCGGCCCCACGCGCTCGCGGATCTGCGCGCCGTCCATCCCGGCCAGCTCCAGAGGCAGCGCGGCGTTGCCATAGACGGTGCGCGAGGACAGCAGGTTGAAGTGCTGGAACACCATGCCGATCTCGCGGCGGGCGGCGCGCAGCTCGGCCTCGGGCAGCCGCGTCATGTCGCGTCCTGCGACCAGCACCTGGCCGCTGGAAGGCCGGTTGAGCAGGTTGATCACGCGCACCAGCGAGCTCTTGCCCGCGCCGCTGCGGCCGATGATGCCGAAGACTTCGCCCGGCGTGATGTGCAGGTCGATGCCGCGCAGGGCCTCGACGGGGCCGCCGGGGCTCTGGTAGATCTGGGTGATGCCCCGAAGGTCGATCATGAAAGCAGGGTGATGGCAGAAGCGCGGATGCGCCGCGCCGCCAAGCAGCGCGCAAACATCCGGCAAAGGGTCCAGGAAAAGCGCAGGCAGATGGCTCTGGGGCCGCCCGCGCGGGCTGCGGCTCCGCTGCGGCGGGGCGCAAAAGCCGAGGATTTTATTACCGCGGCCGCCCGGGGGCCGCCCAGGGGTCAGGACTGCTCGGCCGCCTGCTCCTGGTCCATGATCTGCTGGATCTTGCGCACGAAGGCCGGGGCGTCGAAGGGCTTGACGATCAGCTCCATATCCTGGCCGAGCAGGTTCTCGCTGAGCGCGGCGCGCTCGGCATAGCCCGTCATCAGCAGCACGCGGATGGCGGGCAGGCGCTCGCGCGCCAGGTCGGCCACCTGCCGGCCGTTGGGGCCGGGCAGGCCCACGTCGGTGATGAGCAGGTCGAACTGCAGCGCCCCCGACAGCAGCGCCATGGCCTCGGTACCGCTGGCCGCCTGCAGCACCTGGAAGCCCATGTCCGCCAGCAGCTCCACCACCAGCGCGCGCACGGTGGCGTCGTCCTCCACGACCAGCACGGCGTCGCGCCGGCGCGGCAGGGCCTGGGCGCTGAGCTCCACCGGCGCCTCGGCCTGGGCCTCCTGGTTGTCGCTGCGCGGCAGGTACAGGTGCACGGTGGTGCGGCCCTGGCGGCTGTCGATCTCCACGGAGCCGCCCGTCTGGCGCATGTAGCCGTAGATCATCGACAGGCCCAGCCCCGTGCCCTGGCCTATGGGCTTGGTGGTGAAGAAGGGGTCGAAGGCCCGCTCGATCACGTCCGCCGTCATGCCGGTGCCGGAGTCGGTGACGCTCAGGCGCACGTAGTCGCCCGGTGCCAGGCCGCTTTTGCCGCGGCCGCTGCCGTGCTCGTCACTCACGTGCTCGTTGGCCGCAGCCAGCTCCAGCGTGCCGCCGTCGGGCATGGCGTCGCGGGCGTTGATGGCCAGGTTGAGCACCGCGTTCTCCAGCTGGTGCAGGTCGGTGAGCACGCTCCACAGCTGCTCGGGCACCTGCATGGCCAGGCGGATGTTCTCGCCGCAGCTGCTGCGCAGCATGGGTTCGAGCCCCTGCAACACGGCCGCCACATCGGTGGGGCGCACGTCCAGAGGCTGGCGGCGCGAGAACGCCAGCAGCCGCTGCGTGAGCGAGGCCGCGCGGCGCGTGGACGCCAGGGCGGCGTCGATATAGCCCTGCACCTCCTCCACGCGGCCCTGCTGCAGCCGCCGCTGCATGAGTTGCAGGGGCAGCACGATGCCCTGCAGCATGTTGTTGAAATCGTGCGCGATGCCGCCCGTGAGCTGGCCGATGGCCTCCATCTTCTGGCCCTGGCGCAGGCGCTCCTGCGCCTCGCTAAGCTGCTGCGAGCGTTCGAGCTCCTCGGTCTCGTCGCGCCCCACGGCGTGCAGGAACCCGTCGGCCGCCACCACCGACCAGGCGATGGTGCGAACCTGGCCATCGCTGCGCACGAAGCGCATGTGCACCTGGCGGCGCTGCGCGACGGTGCGCAGCAGCGTGCCCTCGGCGTCCAGCGCCGCCGCGTCCTCCGGGCACACGAAGGCACGGATGTGCCGCCCCACGGTATCGGCCTCGCTCCAGCCCAGCGCCGCCGTCCAGCCGGGACTGGCGGCCACGATGACGCCGTCGAAGCGCGAGACGATCATCAGCGCATCCGACATGCTCCACAGCCGGTCGCGGTCGGCCGTACGCAGGGCCACCTGCTGCTCCAGCGACGTGGCCTCGTCGCGCAGCTGGCGCTGCTCCCGCTGTGCCTGCGTGGTCTCGACAACGGTCACCGCGCAGCCGCCCACCCCGCCGTGCTCGTCGCGTATCGGGCTGAAGCAGAAGGTGAACCAGGTCTGCTCGGGGTAGCCGTGGCGCAGCACGGTCAGCGGCATGTCCTGCTTGAAGGTCGCCTCCCCGGCCATGGCGCGCTCGGCGATGTCACGCACGAAGGGCCAGGTCTCGTGCCAGACCTCGGGCAGGGGCCGGCCCAGCGCCTCGGGCTTGTCGCCCAGGATGGGGCGGTAGGCGTCGTTGTAGAACATGAACTGCTGCTCGCCCCAAGCCAGGCACTTCGGAAAGTGCGAGCCGAGCATGAAGTCCAGCACCACGCGCAGCGTCGGGGGCCAGGAGCTGATGGGACCCAGGGGATGCGACGCCCAGTCGAAGGCGCGAATCCTTGCGCTCATCACCCCAGGTGCGTGGGGAAAGTCCTGCGATGAATAAAGGGTGTCGGCCATGCTTGTCCACGAAACGCCATAAGGTGCCGCGGCCCGGCCCCGGGACGTGCCGGGGCGGCCGTGCGCGGCGCGCGCGAAAGCCGCAGTCTAGCGGTGAAACCGCCCTCTGCAAGAACCTCCGGGTCGTCCCTGAGAGGGGCGGGGACTCCTGCCAGAGCTGCTTCAGCGTCGGTCGGCCAGGGCGTGGGCAATGGTGCCCAGGTCCACGTATTCCAGCTCGCTGCCCACCGGCACGCCACGCGCCAGGCGCGTCACGCGCACACCGCGGCGCCTGAGCGCCTCACTCAGGGCATGCGCCGTGGCCTCGCCCTCGGCGGTGAAACTGGTGGCCAGGATGACCTCCTGCACCACCCCGTCGCCGGCGCGCTCAAGCAGCTCCTGCACGCCGATGTCGCGCGGACCCACGCCGTCCAGTGGCGAGAGCCGCCCCATGAGCACGAAGTACAGGCCGCGGAAGGCACCGGTGCGCTCCATGGCGGCCTGGTCGGCCGGCGTTTCCACCACGCACAGGCGCGTGGCGTCGCGCGTGGGGTCGCTGCAGACGGCGCACAGCGCGTCCTCGGTGAAGGTGTGGCAGCGCTCGCAGTGGCGCACGCTGCCCGCCGCCTGCGCCAGCGCCCGCGACAGCAACTGCGCGCCGGCGCGGTCGTGCTGCAGCAGGTGAAAGGCCATGCGCTGGGCGGACTTCTGGCCCACGCCCGGCAGCCGGCGCAGGGCCTGGACCAGGGCGTCGAGGGAGCTGGTATCGGACATGGGTGGATGGTCCAAAAGGTCCGGGGCCGGCCGCGCGACCGGCTCGGAGGTTTCAGAACGGGAACTTCATGCCCGGGGGCAGGCCCGGCATGCCGGCGGTGAGCTTGCCCATCTTCTCCTGCGAAGTCTCCTCGGCGCGGCGCACCGCGGCATTGAAGGCGGCGGCCACCAGGTCTTCCAGCATGTCCTTGTCTTCCTCCAGCAGACTGGGGTCGATGGTGACGCGCCGCACGTCGTGCTTGCAGGTCATGAGCACCTTGACCAGGCCCGCGCCCGATTCGCCCTCGACCTCGATGTTCGCCAGCTCGTCCTGCGCCTTCTTGAGGTTGTCCTGCATGGCCTGGGCCTGCTTCATGAGGCCGGCGAGCTGTCCCTTGTTGAACATGGTTGTGCTTCCTTTGTGTATGGATGGGTGATGAAAATGAAGAGGTTGCGCTGGCGCCGTACCGTCAGGCCGGCCTGATGCTGCCCGGCACGATTTTGGCGCCGAACTCGCGCATGAGCTGCTGCACGTAGGGGTCGGCATGGACGATGGCTTCGGCGCGGCGCTGGCGCTCCTGGGCGGCCTGCGCGTTGCGCCGCGCCGGGCTGTCGGTGACCACGCCTACCTCCACGCTGATCTGGCGGGCGCAGCCCGCCGCCTCCAGCGCCGCGCGCAGGCGCTCGCGCGCCACCGGCTGGTTGAGCGATTCGCGCTCCACGCGGATCAGCCAGTGGTCGTCGTCGCGTGCGACAAGCTGGGACTGCAGCGCCAGCTCGCGCGTCAGGGCGGCGATGGACTCCTGCCCGATGAGCTGCTGCACGGTGGCGTGCCAGACGTCGCCCTCGGCAGTGGGCCGCAACGGGGCGCCGGCCTGCCCGGACGCACCGGCACGGGGCTGCAGGCGCGGGCTGGGCTCGGGTGCGGTCCGCACCGGTACAGCTATATTTTCAATAGCTATATCTCCAAGACCATCAATGGCTGGAGGGCGATTTGATGCAATTTCCTCGGGGGCCCTGACGGGCAGGCGCAGCGGCGGCGCGGGCGCGGGAGCGGCGGGTGCCTGCGCCGCCGGGGTGGCGGCCGGCGGCGGGTGCCGCGGCGCAGGGGGCTCGCCAGGCACGGCCTGCGCGGCGGCGCGGGCGGTCGCCCCGGGCGGGGCCTGGGATGGCGCCTCAGCCGGGGGCGCCTTCAGGCTTTTTTTTTCAGCCGGGGCTGCTGCAGCGGCGGCCTGTCCTGCCGGCTTGAACGCCAGCAGGCGCAGCAGCACCATGACCAGGCCGGCGTATTCGTCCGGCGCAAGGCCCAGCTCCGTGCGGCCGTGCAGGCAGATGCTGTAGAGCAGCTGCGTCTCGTCGGCTGGCAGGGCGGCCGCCAGCCGGGCAATCTCGGCTGCCTCCGGGTCATCACCGTCCTGGCCAGCGGCCTGCGGCACGGCCTGCAGCACGGCCATGCGCTGCAGCACGAGGCTCATGTCTTCAAGCGTCTGCGCCGCCGACAGCCCCTGGGTGCGCAGCAGCTCGCAGGTCTGCAGCACGACCAGGCCGTCGCCCTGCGCAAGCGCGTCGATGAGCGCAAAGACGTGGCTGCGGTCCACGCTGCCGAGCATCTGGCGTACGTCGGCCTCGCGCAGCTCGCCGCCGCCGAAGGCGATCCCCTGGTCGGCGAGCGACAGCGCATCGCGCATGGAGCCGCGCGCCGCGCGCGCCAGCAGGCGCAGGGCCTGCGGCTCGGCCGGCACCTGCTCGGCGGCCAGCACCTGCGTCAGGTGCTCCATCACCGTCTCGGGCACCATGGGCCGCAGGTTGAACTGCAGGCAGCGCGAGAGCACCGTGACCGGCACCTTCTGCGGGTCGGTCGTGGCCAGTACGAACTTCAGGTACTCGGGCGGCTCCTCCAGCGTCTTGAGCATGGCGTTGAAGGCCGTGTTCGTGAGCATGTGCACTTCGTCGATCATGAAGACCTTGAAGCGCCCCTGCACCGGCTTGTACACGGCCTGCTCCAGCAGGCCCTGCACCTCGTCCACGCCGCGGTTGGAGGCGGCATCGAGCTCGGTGTAGTCGGGAAAGCGCCCGGCATCGATGGCCGTGCAGGCCGCGCACACGCCGCACGGCGTGGCGGTGATGCCGCCCTGCCCATCGGGCCCCTGGCAGTTGAGCGACTTGGCCAGGATGCGCGAGACCGTGGTCTTGCCCACGCCGCGCGTGCCGGTGAACAGGTAGGCGTGGTGCAGCCGCTGCTGCGTGAGCGCGTTGACCAGGGCCTGCACCACGTGCTCCTGGCCTACCATCTCCGCGAAGGTCTTGGGACGGTATTTGCGGGCAAGCACAAGGTAGGACATGGGGGCCGATTCTATGTGGCCGCCCACGCCGGCAGGTCATCGCATCGGGGCTACAATCGCCGGCGACGGGCCTCCCCGCATGGGGAAGCGGCCAACCGGGTCAGGTGGGGAACCAAGCAGCCCTAACCGTG
This sequence comes from Melaminivora sp., assembly GCF_032059615.1. Lineage (NCBI taxonomy): Bacteria > Pseudomonadati > Pseudomonadota > Betaproteobacteria > Burkholderiales > Comamonadaceae > Melaminivora > Melaminivora sp. The sequence continues at coordinate 9,400 of NZ_DAMCAM010000074.1, forward strand.
GAGCCAGTGCCGGGGGTAAGGCTCGTCACCTTCTTCTCTCTTCTGTCTCCCCCCTTCCCTACCCTGCGGCGCGCGGCCGCACTGCCGGCTTTGTCTGACAGTGAGGAAGGGTTCCGGAGATTGGCAGGGTGGGAGAACATGGACACACTGCGGGCAGCTTCTTCTCGTGCTGCCTGAAAGAGTGTGCTGCCATGACATCGCGACCGCTCCCCCCAGCCTGCCCGCTTCTCCTTCGCGCCGCTGCGCCCGCGCGTGCCGCGCCCCTTCCGCCTTTTGCCTCCCTGTGCCTGGCCGCCCTTGCCGGCTGCCTGCTGGCTGCACCGCCTGCTCGCGCCGCCCTGGCCGGGGAAGGTCTGGCCGCCCAGGCCGGCGTCGCGCTCGCCGAAGAGGCGCAAGGACCTGCCCGGCAGGCCGTCCAGGCACCCTACACCCTGCGCAGCGAGGACGCCGCCGCCTTCATCGACCTGCCCGGCGCTGGCACGACGGCACGGCAGGACGGCGGCGCGCTGCGCTACACCGATGTGACCGGCTGGCTCACGCCCGGGCGGGCATCCAGCCTGGGCCTGACGCTGGGCCTGGTCTCGGCGCAGCCGGGCGATGGCGCGGCCGCCGCGCCGGGCGCCCTGGCCTATGACCTGGGCATGCGCTGGCGCCTGCGCATGGACGCGCGCAAGCACCTGGACGTGCAGGCCTGGACGCGCCAGTCACAGTTCTCGGCCACGCCCCAGGCATTGAGCATGGTCTGGTCGCACAGCCCCGCCGCCGTGGGAGCGCGCATGGAAGTGCAGTGGAAGGCCTCGCGCACCGGGGGCCTGATCCCCGAGTTCGGCGCCGTCGGCGTACAGCTGCAGGGCGACGCCAAGCTGCTGCTGCGCGCCCGCCGCGGCGGGCCGATGGTGTATTACCGCGCTAAGTTCTGAGCCAGCGCGCCGCGCCCTCGCCCGCGGCCCGGCCCGTGGCAAAGCAGGCGGTGAGCAGGTAGCCGCCCGTGGGCGCCTCCCAGTCGAGCATCTCGCCGGCGCAGAACACGCCGGGCAAGGCGTGCAGCATCAGCGTGCCGGGGTCCAACGCCTCGAACGCCACGCCGCCGGCCGTGCTGATGCTCTCATCCACAGGGCGCGGGCGCGCCAGCGTGAGGGGCAGCGCCTTGATGGTGCGCGCCAGCAGCGCCGGGTCCTGCATGCCGTCCCGCCCCAGCACCTCGTGCAGCACGGCCGCCTTGATGCCCGACAGGCCCAGGCGGGTCTTCAGGTGGCTGGACAGGCTGCGTGCGCCGCGCGGGTGGCGCACCTCGGCCAGCACGCGCTCGGCCGCATGGTCGGGCAGCAGGTCCAGGTGCAGCGTTGCATGCCCGTGGGCGGCGATCTCGTCGCGCAGCAGGCTGGAGACGGCATAGATCAGGCTGCCCTCCACACCCGTGGCGGTGGCGACGAACTCGCCGCGCCGCGCAAAGGCGCGTCCCTGGCTGTCGGCAAACGACAGCGCCACGGATTTGAACGGCTGCCCGGCAAAGCGCTCCGAAAAATACGTCGACCAGCCGATCGCCGGCTCGCCCTGCCCCAGCAGTTCGCGCAGGAACTCGCGCCGCGTCTCGCCCTGGGGCGCCTGGGCGCTCAGCACATCGAAGCCGCAATTGGCGGGCACCAGGGGCTGCACGGGCACGCCCCGCGCGGCCAGCCAGGGCGCCCATGCGCCGTCCGAGCCCAGGCGGGCCCAGCTGGCGCCGCCCAGGGCCAGCACCACGGCCCGCGCCCGCACCGTGGCGCCACCCGCCGGCGTGGCGAACTGCAGGTGCTGTACGCCCGCCTCCACATCCGCCCCCGCCGCCTGGGCCCAGCCCAGCCAGCGATGGCGCATGTGCATCTGCACGCCCTGGCCGCGCAGGCGCTGCAGCCAAGCGCGCAGCAGCGGCGCGGCCTTCATGTCGGCGGGAAAGACGCGGCCCGAGGTGCCGACGAAGGTCTCGACACCCAGGTCGTGCGCCCAGGCGCGCAGGGCGTCGGCGCCGAAGGCCCCGACCAGGGGCGCCAGCTGCGCCTGGCGCTCGCCATAGCGCCCGAGGAAGGACGCCAGCGGCTCGGAGTGCGTGAGGTTGAGCCCGCCCTTGCCGGCCAACAGGAATTTGCGCCCTGCCGAGGGCATGGCGTCGAAGACGCGCACTTGAGCGCCCGCGGCTGCGGCCGCCTCCGCCGCCATCAGGCCGGCAGGCCCCGCGCCCATGACGGCCAGGTCGATCAGGGGGCCGGGGGCCGGCGCAGGTTGCAGGGTCGTTCCATCCAGATTCACTAGGGGCTCTCTTGTCGAATGCGTGCCGGCCGCGTCAGGGTCTTGCGCTATGACTGTCATAGCGCCAGCGGCTTCCCGCAGAGTCATGCGGAGCGCGGCTTTCTGTCACAATGGCCGGACTGTATCCGCACCCGCGTGCCCCCAGACCCAGAAGGAACCCAAGGAACTCACCATGGCCAGCGACCTGATCAAACAACTCTCCGACGCCAGCTTCGAAGCCGACGTGCTCCAGGCCAGCACGCCGGTGCTGGTGGACTTCTGGGCCGAATGGTGTGGCCCCTGCAAGATGATCGCCCCCATCCTCGATGAGGTGGCAGGCAGCTACCAGGGCCGCCTCACGGTGGCCAAGATGAACGTGGACGACAACCGCGAAGTGCCGGCCCGCTTCGGCATCCGCGGCATCCCAACGCTGATGCTGTTCAAGGACGGCCAGCTGGCCGCCACCAAGGTGGGAGCGCTGAGCAAGGCGCAGCTGACCGCCTTCATCGACCAGCAGCTGGGCTGACCGCCCCCCGCGGCCGGGCGTTGCGCAGCGCCCGGCCGCCGTGTTTTTGCCGCCGGCATCGGCCCCTGCTGCCGCTGCGCGATGCGCCCCGCGCAGCAGGCCTGCCGGGCGGAAATTTTTCCTGTCATAATTTGCGCGCTGATCGCACTGCCGCACTCCCCTCCCCGCGGCAGGCTCCGGATCACCGGCTCGTCCTCTTCGCCACTACCGTGGCATGCACGGCACGCAGCCCCACCCTCACCCCAAGACACCCCATTCACTCCGCCCAGGGAGTCATTTCATGCACCTTAACGAACTCAAGGCTCTGCACGTCTCCGAAGTGCTCAAGCAGGCCGAAGCGCTGGAGATCGAAAACGGCGGCCGCATGCGCAAGCAGGAGCTGATGTTCGCCATCATCAAGAAGCGGGCGAAAGCCGGCGAACAGGTGTTCGCCGACGGCGTGCTGGAGATCCTGCCTGACGGCTTCGGCTTCCTGCGCAGCCCCGACACCAGCTACACGGCCTCGACGGACGACATCTACATCTCGCCCAGCCAAGTGCGCCGCTTCAACCTGCACACCGGCGACATGATCGAGGGCGAGGTGCGCATCCCCAAGGATGGCGAGCGCTACTTTGCCCTGACCAAGCTGGACAAGGTCAACGGCATGGCGCCCGAGCAGAACAAGCACAAGGTGATGTTCGAGAACTTGACGCCGCTGTTCCCCAAGGAGCAGATGAAGCTCGAGCGCGACATCAAGGGCGAAGAAAACATCACCGGCCGCATCATCGACATCATCGCCCCCATCGGCCGCGGCCAGCGCGCGCTGATCGTCGCGCCCCCGAAGAGCGGCAAGACCATGATGATGCAGAGCATCGCCCACGCCATCACGGCCAACCACCCGGACGTGCACATGATGGTGCTGCTGGTCGACGAGCGTCCGGAGGAAGTGACGGAGATGCAGCGCTCGGTCAAGGGCGAGATCATCGCCTCGACCT
>NZ_DAMCAM010000075.1:0-2560 GCF_032059615.1 Melaminivora sp.
GCCCGGCTCGGTGCACGACGCCTTCGTGGCCGCGCTGGAAGAAAGCCAGCGCAACATCGCGGCCACGCAGAGGGCGCTGGAGGGCGAGGCCTGCGAAGCCGCGGTCCAGGCGATCGTGCAGGCCCAGCGGATCTACGTGCTCGGCTTCGGCGCGTCGGGCTGGCTGGCCGGACTGCTCCAGCGCAGCCTGGAGGCGTACTGCGACAACGTGCACCTGATGGGGGGGGTGGGCGGCGCCTCCCAGGGAGCGCGCCAGCTGCCGCGCATGGGCGCCGGCGACCTGTGCATCGCCATCGCCTTCCCGCGTTACCTGTCCGACACCGTGGTGCTGGCGCAGGCCGCGTACGAACGCGGCGTGTGCGTGCTGGCATTGACCGACGGGCCGCACTCGCCCCTGGTGCCGGCGGCACACCACTGCCTGTACGCCCACACCGAGAGCTACCACGCGGCCAACTCCGAATCGACGGTGCTGGCGCTGATCGAGGCGCTGGTCGGCGCCGTGGCGCTGCGCTCGCACGGCTCGGTCCAGGGCGCCGCACGCATCACCGAGGCCGTCCTGCCCTGGCTGCACGGCAGCGGCCGGGCCAGCCTGCGCACGCGCGGCCAGACCCCTTCTCCTTCCGAATGAACACCATGCATTTCCCCTCCGTCGGCGCAACGCCCGTGATCGCCCTGCATGGCGGCGCCGGCACGCTCTCGCGCAGCCACATCAGCCCCGAGCAGGAACGGGCCTACCACGCGGCGATGCAGGCCGCGCTGCGGACCGGCCAGGAGGTGCTGGCGCGGGGCGGGGCGGCGCTGGAGGCCGTGTGCCTGGCCGTGCAGGTCCTGGAGGACTGCCCGCTGTTCAACGCCGGCCATGGCGCGGTCTTCACCGCCGAGGGCACGCACGAACTGGACGCCGCCGTGATGGACGGGGCGAGCCTGGCCGCTGGCGCCGTTGCGGGCGTCGCGCGCATCCGCAACCCCGTGCTGGCCGCGCGGGCAGTGCTGCGGCATGGTCAGCACGTGCTGATGGCAGGCGAGGGCGCCGAGCGGATGGCGCTGGCCGCGGGCCTGCAGCCGGTGGCGCCGGAATATTTCTCCACCGAGGCGCGGCGCGCGCAGTTGCGTGACGCGCAGGCGCGCGCCGCCGGCGCAGTGCTCGACCACGACGGCGCGGCGGCCCTGGCTGACCGCCAGCAGGACGCGCCACTGCACGAGGGCAGCAAGATGGGCACCGTGGGCGCGGTGGCGCTGGACGCGCACGGCCACCTGGCGGCCGCCACCTCCACCGGCGGCATGACCAACAAGCGCCCCGGGCGCGTGGGCGACAGCCCGCTGATCGGCGCCGGCACCTACGCCGACGACCGCACCGCCGCCGTCTCCTGCACCGGGCACGGCGAGAGCTTCATCCGCGTGGCCGCCGCATACGACGTCTGCGCGCGCATGGCCTACGGCGGCCAGGCGCTGCACCAGGCCTGCGACGCCGTGGTGCACGGGGCGCTGCCGGCCCTGGGCGGCACGGGCGGGCTGATCGCCGTCGACCGCCGGGGCAATGTCTCCCTGCCCTTCAACACCGAGGGCATGTACCGGGGCCTGGCGCGCGCCGGGCAGCTTCCCGAGACCTTCATCTACCGCTGACGCACCGCGCCCGCGCCCGGCCGATCCGCCATGAACACCACTTCTTCTTCCACCACCTCTTCCCTGGCCTTGCCCGAGCAGCGCGTGCTGGCCGTGCGCGACCTGACCATCCGCTTCACCAACTCCGAGCGCACCGTGGAAGCCGTGCGCGACCTGTCGTTCCATGTCGACCGCGGCGAGACGCTGGCCATCGTCGGCGAATCCGGCTCGGGCAAATCCGTGACCTCGCTGGCGCTGATGCGTCTGGTCGAGCACGGTGGCGGGCGCATCGTGCGCGGCTCGGCGCTCTTGCGCCGGCGCGACCGGGGCCAGGGTGGCCAGGTGCTGGACGTGGCCCAGGCGAGCCAGGCGCAGATGCGCGCCGTGCGCGGCGCCGACGTGGCCATGATCTTCCAGGAGCCGATGACGTCGCTGAACCCGGTGTTCACCGCCGGCGACCAGATCGCCGAGTCGATCCGCGTGCACCAGGGCATGGACCGCGCGGCGGCCCGCGCCGAGGCCCTGCGCATGCTGGAGCTGGTGCGCATTCCCGAGGCGAGGAACGTGCTCGACCGCTTCCCGCACCAGCTCTCGGGCGGCATGCGCCAGCGCGTGATGATCGCCATGGCGCTGTCGTGCAAGCCGCAGCTCTTGATCGCCGACGAACCCACCACGGCGCTGGACGTGACCATCCAGGCGCAGATCCTGCAGCTCATCCGCCAGCTGCAGGACGAGATGCACATGGGCGTGGTCTTCATCACCCACGACATGGGCGTGGTGGCCGAGGTGGCCGACCGCGTGCTGGTCATGTACCGCGGCGACAAGGTGGAGGAGGGCGCGTCGGACCAGGTCTTCGCCGCGCCGCAGCACGACTACACGCGCGCGCTGCTGTCGGCGGTGCCGAAGCTGGGCGCCATGCAGGGCACCGAGCTGCCGCGCCCGTTCGAGCTGCTGCGCG
>NZ_DAMCAM010000075.1:2660-13138 GCF_032059615.1 Melaminivora sp.
GGTGCAGGCGCTGCGCCGCGACATCCAGTTCATCTTCCAGGACCCGTTCGCCTCGCTCGACCCACGCCTGACCGTGGGCTTCTCGATCATGGAGCCGCTGCTGGTGCACAAGATCGGCACGCCCGCCGAGGCCCAGGCCCGTGTGGACTGGCTGCTGGAAAAGGTGGGCCTGCCGCGCGAGCACGCGCAGCGCTACCCGCACGAGTTCTCGGGCGGCCAGCGCCAGCGCATCGCCATCGCCCGCGCCCTGGCGCTCAACCCCAAGGTGGTGGTGGCCGACGAATCGGTCTCGGCGCTGGACGTGTCCATCCAGGCGCAGATCGTCAACCTCATGCTCGACCTGCAGCGCGAGCTGGGCGTGGCTTTCCTCTTCATCTCGCACGACATGGCGGTGGTCGAGCGCATCAGCCACCGGGTGGCGGTGATGTACCTGGGCCGCATCGTCGAGATCGGCCCGCGCCGCGCGATCTTCGAGAACCCGCAGCACGCCTACACCCGCAAGCTGATGGCCGCCGTGCCCATCGCCGACCCGGCGCGCCGGCACCTCAAGCGCGCGCTGCTGGAGGGCGAGATTCCCAGCCCCATCCGGGCCGTGGGCGACGAGCCCGTGGTGCCGCCCATGGTGCAGGTCGGGCCCGGCCACTTCGTGGCGCCCACCGCAGCCTGAAATTCAAGAGAAAAAGGCCTCCAGCGCCCGCCAGTCAAGCGCCAGCAGCTCTCTTTTTTGAAGCAAACCCTTTCCACCGCCCATCCACCACCCACCGGAGTTCACCCATGAAGAAGACCGCGAACACCCGCCGCACGGCCCAGGCCCTGCTGGCCCTGGCCGCCTTTGCCCTCAGCGGCAGCGCGCTGGCGGCCGGCAACGCCGTGCTGGCCATCTACCAGCAGCCCGAGACGCTGGACCCGTACAACACCAACACCACCATCACCACGGCCGTCACCAAGACCTTCTACGAAGGGCTGTTCGCGTTCGACAAGGACCTGAAGATCCAGAACGTGCTGGCCGAGAGCTACGACGTGTCCAAGGACGGCCTGGTCTACACCTTCAAGCTGCGCCAGGGCGTGAAGTTCCACGACGGCACCGACTTCAACGCCGCCGCGGCCAAGGCCAACTTCGACCGCGTGATGGACCCCGCCAACCGCCTGCTGCGCGCCAACCAGTTCAACCGCGTCGCCAAGGTCGAGGCGGTGAACCCGCAGACCCTGCGCATCACGCTCAAGGAGCCCTTCGGCCCCTTCATCAACGCGCTGGCCCACGCCTCGGCCGCGATCATCTCGCCCGCCGCGCTGCAAAAGTGGGGCAGCAAGGACATCGCCTTCCACCCCGTGGGCACCGGCCCGTTCGAGTTCGTCGAGTGGAAGCAGACCGAGGCCATCGTCGGCAAGAAGTTCGCCGGCTACTGGAAGCAGGGCTACCCCAAGGTCGACCAGGTGACCTGGAAACCCGTGACCGAGAACAACACCCGCGCCGCCATGCTGCAGACGGGCGAGGCCGATTTCGCGTTCACGCTGCCCTACGAGCAGATCGCCACGCTCAAGAAGAGCGACAAGGTGGAGGTGGTGTCCCGGCCGTCCATCATCCAGCGCTTCCTGACGTTCAACCTGCTGCAAAAGCCCTTCGACAACGTGAAGGTGCGCGAGGCCATCGGCTACGCCATCAACAAGGACGCGCTGGCCAAGGTGGCCTTCAGCGGCCACGCCTTCGCCGCCCAGGGCTTCGTGCCGCAGGGCGTGGAATACGCGCTGAAGATGCCGCCCGTTCCCTACAACGTGGCCAAGGCCAAGGAGCTGCTCAAGGAAGCGGGCTTCCCGAACGGCTTCGAGACCACGCTGTGGAGCGGCTACAACAACACCACCAGCCAGAAGGTGATCCAGTTCATCCAGCAGCAGCTGCAGCAGGTCGGCATCAAGGTGTCGGTGGAGGCGTTGGAGCCCGGCAAGCGCGTGGAGCTGGTCGATTCCTGGCCCGACCCGAAGACCGCCAAGGCGCGCCTGTACTACATCGGCTGGTCGTCCTCCACCGGCGAGGCCGACTGGGCACTGCGCCCGCTGTTCGCCACCGAGTCCTGGTCGCCCAAGCTGGCGAACTACGCCTTCTACAGCAACCCCGTGGTCGATGACGCCATCGCCAAGGCCCTGGTCACCACCGACAGCGGCGAGCGCGCCGGCCTGTACAAGACCGTGCAGGAGCAGCTCGCCAAGGACTTGCCGCGCATCCCGCTGGTGACGGAGGACGTGCTGTATGCCCACTCCAAGCGCCTGTCGGGTGTGTACGTGATGCCCGACGGCAACATCAACAGCGACGAGATCGCCATCAAGTGAGGCACCCCCCTGCGGCGCCGCGCGCCTTCCCCCCGCTCTCGTCCTGCTGCGCAGGGTGGGCAGGGGGACGCCGCCGGTGCTGCGGGGCGGCCCTTGCACGGCGGCCCTGGCCTGGGACGCGCCGGTTTCCTGCCTTGACCCTTAAGCGGGACTGGTGTCCCGCACTGCCATGCTGAATTACTTCTTCAAACGCCTGCTGGGGCTGCTGCCCACGCTGCTGATCGTGGCGGTACTGGTGTTCCTGTTCGTGCACCTGCTGCCCGGCGACCCGGCGCGCCTGGCCGCGGGCCAGGATGCCGACGAGGCCACGGTGCAGCTGGTGCGCCAGGAGCTGGGCCTGGACCGGCCGCTGCCCGAGCAGTTCGTGCACTTCTTCTCGCGCATGGTGCAGGGCGACTTCGGCCTGTCGATGCGCACGCGCCGCCCGGTGGCGGCCGAGATCAGCGAGCGCTTCATGCCCACGCTGCTGCTCACCCTGAGCAGCATGGCCTGGTCGGTCGTCTTCGGCATGGCCATCGGCATCGTCTCGGCCGTGTACCGCAACCGCTGGCCCGACCGGCTGGGCATGACGCTGGCGGTGTCGGGCATCTCGTTCCCGGCGTTTGCGCTGGGCATGATGCTGATGCAGGTGTTCTCGGTGCAGCTGGGCTGGCTGCCCACCGTGGGCGCCGACTCGTGGCGCCACTACATCCTGCCGTCCATCACGCTGGGCGCGGCCGTGGCCGCAGTGATGGCGCGCTTCACCCGCGCCTCGTTCGTCGAGGTGGTGCAGGAGGACTTCGTGCGCACCGCGCGCGCCAAGGGCCTGAACGAGCGCGTGGTGATCCTCAAGCACTGCCTGCGCAACGCGCTGATCCCGGTGGTCACCATGATGGGCCTGCAGTTCGGCTTCCTGCTGGGCGGCTCCATCGTGGTCGAGGCAGTGTTCAACTGGCCGGGCCTGGGCCGCCTGCTGGTGGACGCGGTGACCATGCGCGACTACCCCGTCATCCAGACGCTGGTGCTGCTGTTCTCGTTGGAATTCATCCTCATCAACCTGGTGGTGGACATGGCCTATGGCTTCATCAACCCCACCATCCGCTACAAGTGAAGAAAGAAGAGGACCGGCGATGAGCGCACCCTCCGTTTCCTCCCCGGCCGCTGCGGCCCCGGCCGCCGAGGCGGTCCGCACCCCCTGGCGCGAGTTCTGGCGCAAGTTCAAGCGCCAGCACGTGGCCGTGGCCGCGCTGGTGTTCGTGCTGCTGCTGGTGCTGGTGGCCGTGCTGGCGCCGTACCTGGCGCCGTTCGACGCCGAGAACTACTTCGACTACGACCGGCTGAACGAGGGCCCTTCGGCGCTGCACTGGTTCGGCGTCGATCCGCTGGGGCGCGACATCTTCAGCCGCATCCTGATGGGCGCGCGCATCTCGCTGGCGGCGGGCTTCTTCTCGGTGGCCATCGGCTGCCTGATCGGCACCGCGCTCGGGCTGCTGGCCGGCTACTACGAGGGCTGGTGGGACCGCATCGTGATGCGCATCTCCGACGTGCTGTTCGCCTTTCCCGGCATCCTGCTGGCGCTGGGCGTGGTGGCCATCCTGGGCTCCAGCATGACCAACGTGGTGGTCGCCGTGGCCGTGTTCAGCGTGCCGGCCTTCGCGCGGCTGGTGCGCGGCAACACGCTGGTGCTCAAGCACCAGACTTATATCGAGTCGGCGCAGAGCATCGGCGCCAGCGACTGGACCATCATCACGCGGCACATCCTGCCGGGCACCATCTCGTCCATCGTCGTGTACTTCACCATGCGCGTGGGCACGTCGATCATCACCGCGGCCAGCCTGTCCTTCCTGGGCATGGGCGCGCAGCCGCCCACGCCCGAGTGGGGCGCCATGCTCAACGAGGCGCGCGCCGACATGGTGAACGCGCCGCACGTGGCGCTGTTCCCGAGCCTGGCCATCTTCCTCACGGTGCTGGCCTTCAACCTGCTGGGCGACGGCCTGCGCGACGCGCTCGATCCGAAGATCGACCGGCAGACATGAGCATGCAGCCCCCCTGCATCGGCGGCCTGCCGGCCGGGCCGCGCGACGCCATCACCGATGTGGCTGGCGTCACCGTCGGCCACGTGACGCTGGCCGAGGGCGATGTGCAGACCGGCGTCACGGTCATCCACCCGCACGCGCAGGACCCGTTCCGCCACAAGGCGCCCGCGGCGGCGGCCGTCATCAACGGCTTCGGCAAGAGCGTGGGCCTGACGCAGCTGGCCGAGCTGGGCCAGCTGGAGACGCCGATCGCGCTGACCAACACCTTCTCGGTGCCGGCCGTGGCGCAGGCGCAGATCGCGCAGTGCGTGCGCGCCAACCCCGAGACCGGCCGCGCGCTGCCCACGGTGAACCCGCTGGTGCTGGAGTGCAACGACGGCTACCTGAACGACATCCAGCGCATGGCCGTCACGGCCGCGCACTACGAGGCGGCCTGCGCCGGCGCGGGCCTGGACGTGGCCCAGGGCGCGGTGGGCGCGGGGCGCGGCATGTCCAGCTTCCAGCTCAAGGGCGGCATCGGCACCGCGTCGCGGCGTGCGGACGGGGGCTACACCGTCGGTGCGCTGGTGCTGGCCAACTACGGCGTGCAGGCCCACCTGGTCTGGGGCGGCGAGCCCCTGGGCCGGCGGCTGGCCGCGCGCCAGGGCGCCCCGGCCGAGACCACGGAAAAGGGCTCGATCATCATGCTGCTGGCCACCGACGCGCCGCTGGACGCGCGCCAGCTCGGTCGGCTGGCGCTGCGCGCGGCGGCAGGGCTGGCGCGCACCGGCTCGGTCTACGGGCATGGCAGCGGCGACATCGCCGTGGCGTTCTCCACCGCCTACACACTGCCCCATCTGCCGGACCTGGCCGACGCGCCCATGCCTGCCGTGGCCATGGTCCACGAGGCCCGGCTGGACGCGTTGTTCCAGGCCGCCGCCGACAGCGTGGAGCAGGCCATCGTGCACGCGCTGTGGCATGCCGAGCCGGTCACGGGCCGCGCCGGGCACCACCGGCAGGCGCTGCGTGAACTCCTGAATTGATAGCTGCCAGCGCATGCCAGACAAACGCTGGAGGCCGATTTGACCCATAAAAACCCCCGGATCCGTCCATGAAAATTCTCATCTCCGTCGACATCGAGGGCGTGGCCGGCGTCTACCACGCCGAGCAGGCGCGGGCGGGCAACCCCGAGTACGAGCGCGCCCGCCGCCTGATGGCTGCCGAAGCCAACGCCGCCATCGCCGGCGCCTTCGACGGCGGCGCCCGCGAGGTCTACGTGAACGACTCGCACGGGGGCTTTCGCAACATGCCGCCGGACCTGCTCGACGACCGCGCCCAGGTCATCCAGGGCAAGCCGCGCTACCTGGGCATGGTGGCCGGCGTGGAGCTGGGCGTGCAGGGCGTGTGCATGATCGGCTACCACTCGCGCGCCCAGGGGCGCGGCATCCTGGCGCACACCATCAACAGCTTCGCGTTCGCGCGCGTGCGCCTGAACGGCCAGGAGCTGGGCGAGATGGGCCTGTACGGGCTGCTTGCCGGCAGCTACGGCGCGCCGGTGGTCGCGGCCTCGGGCGACGACGTGTTCATCGACGAGCACCGGGCGCTGTTCCCGCAGACCCGTTTCGTGCAGGTCAAGCGCGCCACGGGTTTTTCCAGCGGCATCAGCCTGTCGCCGCAGCAGGCCTGCGCCGCCATCCGCGAGAGCGTGGCCCAGGCCGTGCCGCAGGCCCGCAGCGTGGCGCCGCTGCGCATCGAGGGCCCCGTCACCGTCGATCTGCTGGCGCAGAGCCCGGCGCTGGCCGAGCTGTTTTGCCAGTGGCCGACGCTGGAACGCACCGACGGCGACGCGCTGCGCTTCGCCGCGCCGGACGTGGAGAGTGCGGTGCGCATGCTCAACTGCCTGTCGGCGATGTCCATGATGTTGAAATGAAGGACATCTCCCTGAGCGGCTGCGCCGCCTCCCCCTTCTCTCGCCCTGCTGCGCAGTGCGGGGAGGGGGACGACGCTGGTGGACTGCTGGCGAAACCAGATCCACGGCGTCTGCTGGCCTGGGTGCGCCACTTGCATATGCCGCGGTGGTGCCGCGCGGCGGAGAACTGAGATGACACACATTGCAAGCCGCACGGTCGGCATCCTGGCCGGCATGGGGCCGGCCGCCGGGGCGGACTTCGCCCGGCTGTTCGTCCTGGCCTGCGAGGACTGGCTGCGCGCGCACGGCCATGCCGTGGTCGACCAGGCCTATCCCGCGCACTGGATGGCGCAGCTGCCCATTGCCGACCGCACGCGCGCGCTGGCCGACCCGCAGGCGCCGCAGCCGCTGGCGGCCCTGGCGCAGGGCCTGGCGCAGCTCGCCGGCCTGGGCGCGCGCGCCGTGGCCATGCCCTGCAACACCGCGCACGCCTGGCACGCGGCGCTGCAGCGGCAGGTGCCGCAGGTCGAGCTGCTGCACATGCCACAGGAGACCGCGGCCGAGCTGCGCCGCCGCGGCCTGGACCGCGTGGCCCTGCTGGCCACCGAGGGCAGCTACCGCATCGGCCTGTACGAGCAGGCGTTCGCCGCCCAGGGCATCGCCTGCGTGCTGCCGGGCGAGGCGGCGCGGCAGTGGCTGATGGAGGGCATCTACGGCGGCGTGAAGGCCGGCGACTTGGTGCTTGCGCAGCAGCGCTTCGTGCAGGCCGGAGCGCAGCTGCGCGCGCAGCACGGCGACATCGCGCTGGCCATGGCCTGCACCGAGATCCCGCTGGCGCTGCCCCAGGCACCCGAGGCGCAGGGCTGGACGCTGGTCGACCCCACGGCGATCCTGGCCGCCAGCCTGGCGCGCCGCGCCTACGCAGACTCCTGATGCGATCCTGAGCCCCTTGCGCGCGGCCGGCGCCGCAGGCATGGTGAGCGCATGCGATTGCGCCACATCGAAGTCTTCAACGCCGTCATGCTCACCGGCAGCGTCAGCGCCGCGGCGCGGCTGATCAACGTCACCCAGCCGGCCGTCAGCCGCATCCTGGCCCATGCCGAGCTGCAGCTGGGTTTTGCGCTGTTCCAGCGCACGCGCGGGCGCCTGGTGCCCACGCGCGAGGCGCAGATCCTGCATCCCCACGTCGAGCAGCTGTTCGCCCAGCTGGGCGACGTGCAGCGCCTGGCGGCCCGCCTGCGCCAGGAGGAGCGCAAGGACGAGCTGCGCATCCTGACGGTGTTCGCCTTGAGCTTCGAGGTGCTGCCGCGCGCGCTGCGGGCGTTTCGTGCCCAGTACCCGGGCGTGGCGGTGACCATCGACGCGCTGCACTCGCCGCAGATCGTCGCCGCGCTGGTGCGCCAGGAGGCGGACCTGGGTTTCGTCTTCACCGGCGTGGCGCACCCCTCGCTGGCGCAGGAGCACCTGGCCGACGGCGCCATGCTGTGCGTGGCGCCGCGCGGCCTGCTGGCGCCCGACGTGCTCGCGCGCGGCAGCGTGCAGCTGGCCGACCTGGACCAGCTGCCCTTCGTGCAGCTGGCCGCCAGCGACCCGGTCGGCACCATGGTCGACCACGCCTGCCGCGAGGCCGGCGCGCGCCCGCAGGTCCTGTACACGGTGCAGACCTACCACGCCGCGCTGGCTCTGGCCCAGCACGGCCAGGCGGTGGCGCTCATCGATGCCTGCACGGCGGCGTCCGCCGACCGCGGCAAGGTCGACGTGCTGCCGCTGCTGCCGCGCATCGCCGTGCCGGTGCATTCGCTGCGCCTGGCCCAGGGGCCGGGCTCGCTGCTGGCCGACGCCATGGCGCGCTGCATGCGCGAGGCGCTGGCGCAGACGCTGGCGCCGTCCGTGCCCTGATCAGCGGGCGGCCTGCTGCGCCACGTCGGCGGCGGTGCCGAAGGCCAGGGTGAAGCCCAAGGCGCCGTGCCCGGTGTTGACCAGCAGGTTGCGCGGGCCGCGCGCCTGCACGCCCACGATGGGCACGCCGGTGGGTGTGGCCGGGCGCAGGCCCGCCCAGGGGCGCGCGTCCTGCTGCGTGCCGCTGCGCGGAAACACGGCGCGCGTGGCCTGGCGCAGGCTGTCGATGCGCTGCGGCACGATGCCCAGGCCATGGCCCACCAGCTCGGCCATCCCGGCCACGCGCAGGCGGTCGCCCAGGCGGGCGAAGACCACCTTGCGTGCGGCGTCGGTCACGCTCACCCGGGGCGCGGCGCCAGGCTGGCTGCCGTCCACGTCCAGGGTGATGCTGTAGCCCTTGAGCGGGTACACCGGCAGGGACAGGCCCACGCTGCGCGCCAGCGCTGGGCTGGCGCTGCCCAGGGCCAGCACGAAGCGGTCGGCCTCGATGGCGCCCGCATCGGTCTGCACGGCCGCCACCCGGCCGGCGGACGGCACCAGGGCCGTGATGCGCGTGCCCAGCACGAAGCGCACGCCGCGCGCCGCCAGCAGCCGGTGCAGGCCCTGGCAGACCTTCAGGCAGTCGGCCGCGCACTCGCTGGGCGTGTGGATGGCGCCGGCGATGTGCCGGCTGTAGTCGGCCAGTGCGGGCTCGATCTCCACGCAGCGCTGCGGGGTCACGGCCTGCTGCTCGCTCCCCAGGCGCGCTGCAGTTCCAGCTGGCGCCGGGCGGCTTCCAGCGCGCCGGGCGTGGCATACAGCACCAGCTTGCCGGTGCGCGAGAAGTCGCACTCCAGCCGCTCGGCGGCGAGCATGCGCTCGAAGCCCTCGCGGCTGCGCGCGGCCAGCGCCAGCAGTTGCGCGGTGCTGCGCCGGGAGGTGCCGGCGTTGCAGGCGCGCAGGAATTGCAGCGCCCAGCGCCACTGTTGCGGGTCGGGCTGCGGACGCAGCTTCAAAGGCGAGTCGGGCGACAGCAGCAGCTTGGGCAACTGCGCCCAGATGCCCGGGTCGGCCAGGGGCTGGACGTAGCTGTAGCTCAGCTGCGCGCCGTTGCCGCTGCTGGCGCCGCTGCCGGGCTGCGCCTGGTCGACCACGGTGACGCGCATGCCCTGGCGCTGGAGCTCGTAGGCGGTGGCCAGGCCCACGATGCCTGCGCCCATGACACACACATGCATGGTTGTTGGAACGGTTGAAGCCGGTTGGCGAAAGCGGCACTGTAGGTCCGCGCACCGGTGCTTGAACAATGCCAAGCGCGCGCGGGGGCATGCCGGCAGGTTATGGCTTGCGGGTGTTTGTCTGCATGGCCGCGACCTGCTGCGGGCCACATAATTTTTGGTAATGCCATCCGCCGTGAATGGCATTGTTCAAGCGGGCTGCAGCCTCTCTACAGTGCCGCTGTACCGCACCACAACCATGAAAGAAGGAGACGACAGCATGCAACCCACCACCTCTTTGGCGCTGGCCGCCGCCATCGCCGCCTGCACCCTGGCCACCGCCCACGCGGACACCCTCAAGAAGGTCGCCGACTCGGGCAAGATCACCGTGGCCTACCGCGAGTCCTCGGTGCCGTTCAGCTACCTGGCCGGCTCGGGCGGGCCGGTGGGCTTTTCGGTGGAGGTCACCAACGCCATCGTGGACGCCGTGAAGAAGCAGGTTAACAACCCCGGGCTGAAGGTGGAGATGCAGGCCGTGACCTCGCAGAACCGCATCCCGCTGCTGCAAAACGGCACCGTCGACATCGAGTGCGGCTCCACCACCAACAACGCCACGCGCGGCAAGGACGTGCAGTTCGCCATCAACTACTTCTACACCGGCACCCGGCTGCTGGTGAAGAAGTCCTCGGGCATCAAGAACTACGCCGACCTGGCCAAGAAGAAGGTGGCCAGCACCACCGGCACCACCAACGCCCAGGTCATCCGCAAGTACAGCAAGGACAACAACCTGGACTTCGACATCGTCCTGGGCAAGGACCACGACGACGCCATGCTGCTGGTCGACGCCGGCCGGGCCGAGGCCTTCGCCATGGACGACATCCTGCTGTTCGGCCTGAAGAACAACGCCCGCAACCCGGCCGAGTGGGAGGTGGTGGGCGACTCGCTGCAGGTCGAGCCCTATGCCTGCATGATGCGCAAGGACGACCCGCAGTTCCAGGCCCTGGTCAACGGCGTGATCGGCGGGATGATGAAGTCGGGCGCGTTCGAGAAGCTCTACGACAAGTGGTTCATGTCGCCCATCCCGCCCAAGAACCAGGTCATCGGCCTGCCCATGAGCAAGGAACTGCGCGACAACCTCACCGCCTTGAGCGACAAGCC
>NZ_DAMCAM010000076.1:0-13032 GCF_032059615.1 Melaminivora sp.
GCGACAGCGGCGTGAGCAGGATGAACACCAGGCTGCCCATGATCTTGCTCTGGATCAGGCTGGACGAGCTGTTGGCGAAGGCGTTCTGCAGCATGCCCATCATGACCAGGCCGGGCACCAGGAAGGCGGTGTAGGACAGCCGTCCATAGACCTGCACCCGGTCCTCGAGCACGTGGCCAAAGATCAGCAGGTACAGGAGCGACGTGAGCACGGGCGCGGCCACCGTCTGGAAGCCCACCTTCCAGAAGCGCAGCACCTCCTTGTAGAACAGCGTCTGCCAACCGCTCATGGCGTGCCCTCCCCGGGCTCGCCCTCGGCCTGGGCCATGACGCTCAGGAACACGTCCTCCAGGTCGGCCTTGCGGATCTCCACGTCCTCCACGCGCACGCCCGCGGCGCGCAGCTGCGACAGGTGCTGCTCGATCTCCTGCGCGTCGGCGGCGGGCAGCTGCGCCACCCGGCCCGTGACGCGCGCCTGGGCGGCCAGCGGCCCGGGCAGAGCGTCATCGGTCTTGAAGCGCAGCACGTTGGCTGAGGCCGCGCCCAGCAGCTCGGAGGTGCGCGCCAGCGCCACCACGCGCCCGCGCCTGAGCATGGCGATGCGCGTGCACAGCGCCTCGGCCTCCTCCAGATAGTGCGTGGTCAGCAGCACGGTGTGGCCCTCGCGGTTGAGGCGGGCGACGAATTGCCACAGGGTCTGGCGCAGCTCGACATCCACGCCCGCGGTGGGCTCGTCCAGCACGATGATGGGCGGCTTGTGCACCAGGGCCTGCGCCACCAGCACGCGCCGCTTCATGCCGCCCGACAGCTGGCGCATGTTGGCCGTCGCCTTGTCGGCCAGGCCCAGGCTCTCAAGCAGCTCGTCGATCCAGGCGTCGTTGTTCTTCACGCCGAAGTAGCCCGATTGCAGGCGCAGCGTCTCGCGCACATTGAAGAAGGGGTCGAAGACCAGCTCCTGCGGCACCACGCCCAGCTGGCGGCGCGCGGCGGAGAAATCGGCGTGCGTGTCATGCCCCAGCACGGAGACCTGGCCGCTGCTGGCGCGCGCCAGCCCGGCGAGGATGCTGATGAGCGTGGTCTTGCCCGCGCCGTTGGGGCCCAGCAGGCCGAAGAATTCGCCCTGCTCGATGTCGAAGTTCACGCCGTCGAGCGCCTGGAACGGGCCCTTGGGCGTGTCGAAAGTCTTGGAGACGGATTGGAAGGATACGGCGGCCATGGGAGCCGGGCATTCTAAGTCGCCCCCGCAGCGCCGCAGGGCAAGCCCCCAGGAGCTCAGGGCGCGGGCAGCAGCCCGTCCACCCCGTAGAGCTGCGCCAGGCTGGCCAGCCCCGGCGGCAGGCCCTGCACGGCCAGCGCCCGGCCGGCCGCCAGCGCACTGCGGCGGCACTCCAGCAGCACCGCCAGGGCCGAGGAATCGAAACGCTGGAGCGCCGACGCATCGATCACCACCGGCCCGGCCGCGGCGCCTGCCGGGCGCAGGCCCTGGCGCAGCGCCTGCAGGCAGGCGCGGGCCTCGTGGTGCGTCAGCGCGGCGGGCAGCGCCAGGGCGTGGTCAGGCGCCGGCATTGGCTTTGTTGCGCGCGGCCAGCGCGGCAATCAGGCCCTCGACGCCGCCGGCGCTCAGCTCCTGGGCGAACTGGTTGCGGTAGGTATCGACCAGCCACACGCCCAGAACGTTGAAGTTGTAGATCTTCCAGCCCGCGCCGTCGCCGGGCGTCTTCTCCAGACGATAGTCCAGCTGCACCGGGTTGCCGCGGCCGCGGATCTCGGTGCGCACCAGCACGTCCTTGTCGCCGGGCGCCACGCGCAGCGGGCGCACCTCGATGGTCTGCTCGTTCACCTGCGACAGGGCGCCGGCATAGGTGCGCACCAGCAGCTGCTTGAACTCCTGCTCCAGGCGCGTGCGCTGCTCGGGCGTGGCGCTGCGCCAGGCCGGGCCCACGGCGCCGGCCGTCATGCGCCGGAAGTTCACGTGCGGCATGATGGTCCGGTCGGCCAGGGCAATGATGTAGTCCACGTTGCCCGAGCGCAGCGTCCTGTCGTTCTTGAGCAGGGTCAGCACCTCGTCGGACAGGCGGCGGATCAGCGCGTCGGGGGCCTCGTCGTCGGCCAGCGCCAGGCTTGGCAGGCCCAGGCCTGCGGCGCAGAACGTGGCCGCGGCGGCGGCAAGGAGGGAGCGTCGGTTCATCATCGTCATGGGCGTTCGTGTCTTGGGCAAAAACCGCGCGGCCGCGCGGACGGTGGCCCATTGTGCGGAGCTGCGGGGTCCGCCCCGCGTCGTCTATTTCGCGTCAGTAGTCGTCGGACAGCTGGCCGGCCTCGTCATCGTAGGCATTGGGCATGCGGCCCTCGTCGGCGTTGCTGCGCACGCGCAGATAGACGTCGCGCGTAAAGCTGTATTTGTCGAGGGCGGCGTTGTCCAGCACTTCGCTGGTGCCCAGCAGGCTGGCGCGGCGGTCCACCATGCCCAGCCCGGCCAGCGAGTTGCGCGTGGCCACCGGGCGGATGTGGCGCACGCTGTTGCCCCAGATGTCCACCGGCAGCGCCGCGGTGTCGCGCACCGTCGAGGGGCCCAGCAGCGGCAGCACCAGGTAGGGGCCCGTGGGCACGCCCCAATGGCCCAGGGTCAGGCCGAAGTCCTGCTTGTGGCGGTCGATGCGCATCTCGCTGGCGACGTCCAGCAGGCCGCCCAGGCCGAAGACCGTGTTCACGTTGAAACGCACCAGGCTCTCGTAGGCCTCGCGCCCGCGCAGCTGCAGCAGGTTGTTGACCGCCGACCAGGCGTCTCCCAGGTTGCTGAAGAAGTTGCGCACGCCGGTGCGCACGGGCTGCGGCGTCACGTCGCGGTAGAGCGTGGCCACGGGCTTCAGCACCGCGTCATCGACCTGGGTGTTGAAGTGGGTCATGGAACGGTTGTAGCGCTCCAGCGGGTCCGCGTTGCCGGCGCGGCCGTCCTGCGGCGCGCTGGCGCAGCCACCCAGCAGCGCCAGGGACAGGCCCAGCGCCAGCGGGCGCGCCACGGTGCGAAAAGGGGTGGGGTTCACGGGATGTTGAATCATTTGCTGCCTCCGGCGCTGGCGGCCTCTTCGGCGCGGCCATAGAGAAACTGGCCGATGAGATTTTCCAGCACCACGGCCGATTGCGTGGCGGTGATGGTGTCGCCCGCAGCCAGGTGGGCGTCGGCAAAACCGGCTTCGATGCCGATGTACTGGTCGCCCAGCAGGCCGCTGGTCAGGATCTTGAAGGAGCTGTCCTTGGGAAAGACGTAGCGCTTGTCCAGCTCCAGTTCCACGCTGGCCTGGTAGGTGGTGTCGTCGAAGCCGATGGCCTTGACCCGGCCCACCACCACGCCGGCGCTGCGCACCGCCGCCTGGGGCTTGAGGCCGCCGATGTTGTCAAAGCGCGCGGTGACGGTGTAGCCGCTGCGCCAGTTGAGCTGCAGCAGATTGGCCGACTGCAGGGCCAGAAAGACCAGCGCGGCCGCACCGAGCAGCACGAAAAGGCCCACCCAGAGGTCGTTCTTGGATCGCTGCATGATGTTTTCCTGAAATGCACCCGTGTCAGATGCTGAACATGAGGGCCGTGAGCACGAAATCGAGCGCCAGCACCGACAGGGACGCCATGACCACCGTGCGCGTGGTCGCGCGCGCCACGCCCTCGGGGGTCGGCTTGGCGGTGTAGCCCTGCAGCACCGCGACGAAGGTGACCGCCACGCCAAAGACCAGGCTCTTGACGACGCCGTTGCCCACGTCCCGGACCACATCCACGCCGGCCTGCATCTGGCCCCAGAAGGCACCGGCGTCCACACCCAGCAGCACCACGCCCACCAGCCAGCCGCCGACCACGCCCACGGCGCTGAAGACGGCCGCCAGCAGCGGCATGGCGACGATGCCGCCGATGAAGCGCGGCGCCAGGATGCGCCGCTGCGGGTCCACCGCCATCATCTCCATGGCGGCCAGCTGCTCACCGGCACGCATCAGGCCGATCTCGGCGGTGAGCGAGGTGCCGGCGCGCCCGGCAAACAGCAGCGCGCTGACCACCGGGCCGAGCTCGCGCACCAGGCCGAGCGTGACCACCAGCCCCAGTGCATTGGACGAGCCGTAGAGCTGCAGCACGTTGTAGCCCTGCAGCGCCAGCACGAAGCCGACGAACAGGCCCGACATGCCGATGATGGACAGCGAATGGTTGCCCAGGAACAGCACCTGGTCGCGCACCAGCGCCGGGCGGCGCAGCGCAGCGCCCGTGAGCGCCAGCAGGCGCAGGAACAGGCGCGTGGCCGCGCCGATGTCGGCCAGCTTGCCGCGCGTGGCGTGGCCGATGTCGGAGGGGCGCCACACGCTCATGGGGCGTCCCCGAAGTCTTGCTCCACCTCGGGCGCAGGGTAATGGAATGGCACCGGCCCGGTGGGCAGGGCGCGCACGAACTGGTGCACCAGCGGGTCGGTGCTGGCGCGCACCTCTTCGGGCGCGCCCTGGGCGGCGACGTTGCCCGGCCCCAGGATGACCATGTGATCGGCCAGGCGGAAGGTTTCCTCCAGGTCGTGCGAGACGATGATGCTGGTCAGGCCCATGGCTTCTCCCAGGCGGCGGATGAGCTGCGCGGCGGTGCCCAGGGCGATGGGGTCGAGCCCGGCGAAAGGCTCGTCGTACATGACCAGTTCCGGGTCGAGCGCAATGGAGCGCGCCAGCGCCACGCGCCGGGCCATGCCGCCGGAGATCTGGCTGGGCATGAGATCGCGCGCGCCGCGCAGGCCCACGGCGTGCAGCTTCATCAGCACCACGTCGCGAATCAGGGGTTCGGGCAGGTCGGTGTGCTCGCGCAGCGGGAAGGCCACGTTGTCGAAAACGCTCATGTCGGTGAATAGTGCGCCGAACTGAAACAGCATGCCCATGCGCCGGCGCAGGGCGTACAGCCCCGCCGGGTCGAGCCGGCCCACGTCCTGCCCATCCACCAGAACCTGGCCGCCCTGGGCGCGCTGCTGCCCCCCGATCAGGCGCAGCACGGTGGTCTTGCCCCCGCCGGAGGCGCCCATGATGGCCGTCACCTTGCCCCGCGGCACGGTCAGCGACAGCTCGCGCAGCACCACGCGCTCGCCGTACCCGAAGGTGACGTTGCGCAGCTCCACGAAGGCGTCGGCGGCAGGGGCGGGTGGGGGGTGCATGAAGGGCAGGGAACGCGCGCTGTTCGCGCGCAGCAAGGGCTCGCCATCATAGGGGCAAACCCCCATCGGGCCGGCGCGATATGTAAGAACTGTGGCTTCCTTATGACAATAAGCTATAATCCGCGGTTTCCAAAAATGTCACGCTCGCCTTGCCGAGCGGATTGCTGTCAGCGTTGTCGGGAGCCCTGGGGCGCACCGCGGAACGAGGGCGCGGCAATAGCCTAGGGGCCCTCGGGCTGCTTCCGACGCGACATTCGCCTGCCTCTCCTCTTTCCTGGTGTGTCCGCATGGGCCGCGCAACGCGCCGGTCGGCGACCGCCGGGGGGTGCAAACCTCGCGGCAACGCCATGTTGTCTGTCACGCTCCGTCCCGCGGAGCCTTGAGAAAAGGTTTGCACCATGAAGAACTACCAGACTGTCGTCCCTATTGACCAGGCCGCCGCTCCCGCCGTGCAGCGCCATGCCACGGGCCTGCACCTGATTGGCGACCTCTACGGGTGTATCTGCGACAGCCGCCTGATGCTCGATTCCACGTACCTTGAGAATTTCTGCAAGGACCGCGTGGCCGCTGCCGGCCTGACCACCGTGGGCTCGCTCTTTCACAGCTTTGGCGAGGGCGGCGGCGTCACTGGCGTGGTCGTGCTGGCCGAGTCCCACCTGTCCCTGCACACCTGGCCCGAATCGGGTTACGTGACGCTGGACGTTTATGTCTGCAACTACAGCGAGAACAACCGCCCCAAGGCGCAAAAGCTGTTCGACGACCTGCTGGCCGCCTTCAACCCGAGCGACCCGCACCTGCACCGCGTCGACCGCGCCTGATGCCGCAGCGCGCCCCTGAAACGCAGGCCACGCAGTACGTGACCGAGCGCCTGAGCGCCGACTTCGGCTTCTACCTGAGCAACAGCGCGCCGCTGGCCGAACGCCAGTCCGAGTGGCAGCACATCGAGATTTTCGAGAACCCGCAGTTCGGGCGGGTGATGCGCATCGATGGCTGCTTCATGACCAGCGAGCGCGATGAATTCTTCTACCACGAGCCTATGGTGCACCTGCCGGCCATCGCCCACCCGGGCGTGAAGCGCGCGCTGGTCGTGGGCGGCGGCGACGGCGGCGCGGCCGAAGAGCTGCTGAAGCTGCCCGGCATCGAGCGCGTGGTGCTGGCCGAGCTCGATGGCGAGGTCGTCGCCATGGCGCGCCAGTGGCTGGGCGGCATCCACCGCGGCGCCTTCGACGATCCGCGCATGGAAGTGCGCCTGGGCGATGCGCGCGACTTCCTCGGCCAGACCGGTGAGCGCTTCGACCAGATCATCCTCGACCTGACGGACCCGTTCGGCCCGGCGGTGGAGCTCTACACGGTGGAGTTCTACGAAAGCTGCCGCCGGGCGCTGAACCCGGGCGGTGTGCTGTCGCTGCACCTGGGCTCGCCCGTGCACCTGCCGCAGAGCATCGGCCGCATTGCCGCCTCGGTGCGCGAGGTGTTCCCGGTGTTTCGCCCCTACATGCAGTACGTGCCGCTGTACGGCACGCTGTGGTGCATGGCCATGGCCTCGGACAGCACCGACCCGGCCCTGCTCGGCACCGAAGAGGTGGACGCCCGCATCGCCGCACGCGGCCTGCAAGACTTGCAGCTCTACAACGGCGCCATGCACCAGGCGCTGCTGGCGCAGCCCAACTTCCTGCGCGACCTCCTGGCGCGGCCGGCCGCGCCGCTGCGCTCGGGCGACCAGATCGACGAGGTGCGCGACCCGTCGGAGCTGCCGCCGGTCACGGTGACGGCGGCTTGAGGATGAGGGGCTGAGGCAGGCAGTTGCTGGCCCCCACCCCTACCCTCCCCCAGAGGGGGAGGGAGCAGAAAAACAGCCGCAAACCCGCGCCAGCCCTTGGGTTTGCGCTATCCATTTCACCCCAGGCGGCCTGACACCAGGCGCACCACGCGGTCGCAGCGTGCGGCCAGCTGCTCGTCGTGCGTGACTAGTACGAAGGCCGTGCCCTGCTCGCGCGCCAGACGCAGCATCAGGGCGAAGACGGCGTCGGCCGTGCTGCGGTCCAGGTTGCCGGTGGGCTCGTCGGCCAGCACGCAGGTCGGCTGGGTGACCAGTGCGCGGGCAATGGCCACGCGCTGGCGCTCGCCGCCCGACAGCTCGGCCGGGCGGTGCAGCACGCGCTCACCCAGGCCCACAGCCTGCAGCATCTGCACGGCCTGGGCGATGCACTGCTCGTAGGGCTGGCGGCGGATGCGCAGCGGCATGGCCACGTTGTCCTGCGCGCTGAACTCGGGCAGCAGGTGGTGGAACTGGTAGATGAAGCCCAGCCGCTCGTTGCGCAGCCGTCCCTGGGCGGCAGCGTCGAGCGCGGCCAGGTCCTGCCCGGCCAGCAGCACGCTGCCGCTGCTGGGCGCGTCCAGCCCGCCCAGCAGGTGCAAGAGCGTACTCTTGCCCGAGCCCGAGGCGCCGACGATGGCCAGCGTCTCGCCGGCGTGCACCGTCAGGTCCACGCCGTGCAGCACGGTCACGTCCAGGCGCCCTTCGGCAAAGCGCTTGGTCAGGCCGCGCGCCTGCAGCACGGCGGGCGCGGGAGCGGCGGGGTGGGTCGTCATGGCGTGGGGCTCATTCATAGCGCAGCGCCTCCGCCGGGTTGACGCGGCTGGCGCGCCAGCTCGGGTACAGCGTGGCCACGAAGGCCAGCACCAGCGAGATCAGCGCGATCGGCACGATGTCCGCCGCCTGCGGCTCGCTGGGCATGCGGCTGATCAGATAGATGTCCTGCGGCAGGAAGCTGGTGTGCAGCAAGCGCTCGATGGCCGGCACGATGACGTCGATGTTGAAGGCCACCGCCAGGCCCAGCAGCAGCCCGCCCAGCGTGCCGATCACACCCACCATGGCGCCCTGCACCACGAAGACGCCCATGATGCTGGCGGGGCTCGCACCCAGGGTGCGCAGGATGGCGATGTCGGCGCGCTTGTCCTGCACCGTCATGACCAGGGTGGACACCAGGTTGAACGCCGCCACGGCGACGATCAGCGTCAGGATGATGAACATCATGCGTTTTTCCAGCTGCACGGCGGCAAACCAGGTCTTGTTCTGCTGCGTCCAGTCGCGGATCAGCAGGTCGCCCGACAGGCTCTGCGCCAGCTCGCGCGTGACGCGCGGCGCCTCGTGCAGGTCGCGCAGCTTCAGGCGCACGCCGGTTGGCCCCTCCAGGCGGAAGATGCGCTCGGCGTCCTCGTGGTGCAGCAGCACCAGGGCCGAGTCGTACTCGTAGTGGCCGGAGTTGAAGGTGCCCGCCACCGTCATCTGCTTGAGGCGCGGCACGATGCCGGCCGGCGTGATCTGCCCGGCCGGGGCGATCAGCGTCACCGCGTCGCCCGCGCGCACGCCCAGCTGGTGGGCCAGCTCCACGCCCAGCACCACGCGAAACTCGCCCGGCACCAGCGCCTTGAGGCCTTCGACGCTCTCGGCCGCCAGGTCGGTCACCTCGGCCTCGCGCGCCGGGTCGATGCCGCGCACCAGCGCACCCTTCATGTCCTCGCCGCGCGCCAGCAGCGCCTGCGAGGCGACGAAGGGTGCGGCGCCCACCACGTCGGGGTGGGCGCGCGCCTCGGCCAGCGTGCGCTGCACGTCGGGCAGCGCCGCGCCGCCGGGCGCGAAGATCTCGATGTGCGAGACCACGCTGAGCATGCGGTCGCGCACCTCCTTCTGGAAGCCGTTCATCACCGACAGCACGATGATCAGCGCCGCCACGCCCAGGGCGATGCCCAGCATGGAGGCGCCGGAAATGAAGGAGATGAAGCCGTTGCGCCGCGTTGCGCGGCCCGCGCGGGTATAGCGCCAGCCCAGGGCCAGTTCGTAGGGAATCTGCATGCAGTGTGGGGGATGGGGATCGGCGGCGCCGACGCTGGCAGGACAGGCGGAACGCCCCGACGCCAGCGCGCGCATTGTGGCATCCCGGACAATAGCGCCGTCCACCCGCCCCTCATGCCAGACACCATCCATTTGCTCATCCCGCTGGCGGCCAGCCACGCTCCCGGCTGCCAGGCCGCGCTTGCCTCGCTGGCCCTGCCCCACCTGAACCGGCTGCTCGCGCGCCTGACCGCCACCGGCACCGACGCCGGCGAGGAAGCCGACTTCGCCCCGCCCCACGAGCGCGCCCTGGCGCGCCACCTGGGCCTGCCCGACGCGCGCAGCGGCAGCACGCCCTGGGCCGCCTGGACGGTGGAGCAGGCCCTGCCCGCGGGCGCGCCCCATGGCCAGGCCTGGGCCTGGGTCACGCCCTGCCACTGGCAGGTCGGCACCGACCACATCACCATGGACGACCCCGGGCGCCTGCAGCTGCGCGAGGCGGAGTCGCGCGCGCTGCTGGAGCTGCTGGCGCCCTGGTTCGCCGAGGACGGCATCGCCCTGCACTACCACGCGCCCACGCTGTGGCTGGCGCAGGGCGCGGTGTTCGACGGCCTGGCCACCGCCTCGCTGGACCGCGCCATCGGGTGCGACGTGCGCGCCTGGCTGCCCGACGCGGCCCGCGCCGGCCTGCTGCACCGCCTGCACAGCGAGATGCAGATGCTGCTCTACACCCACCCCTTCAACGACGCGCGCGCCGCCCAGGGCCTGCCGCCCGTCAACGCCTTCTGGGTGCACGGCGCCGGCGCCCTGGCCGCGCCGCCCGCGCCGGCGGCCGCGGTGCAGATGCCGATGCAGCTGCGCGACGCTGCCCTGCGCGAGGACTGGGCGGCCTGGGCCGAGGCCTGGCGCGCCCTGGACGCCGGCCCCGTGGCGCAGCTGGCCGCCAAGGCAGCCGCCGGCGCCCGCGTGCGGCTGACGCTGTGCGGCGAGCGCTCGGCCCGGCAGTGGGAGGGCAGCGGGCGCGGCCTGGCCGCGCGCATTCGCAGCGTTTTTGTCTCCAAGCCCTGGCCAACCCTGGGCTCGCAGCTATGAAAATCGTAGTCCGCGACGTCCCCCCGCGCACCGCCTGGGCCCTGGAGCAGGCGGGCGTGCACCCGCTGCTGGCCCGCCTGTATGCCGCGCGTGGCGTGCGTGCCAAGGAAGAGCTCGACGACGCCCTGGCCCGGCTCCTGCCCCCTACCACGCTGCACGGCGCCGACCGCGCCGCCCAGGTGCTGGCCGATGCCATGGAGCGCGGCCAGCGCCTGATGGTGGTGGCCGACTACGACTGCGACGGCGCCACCGCCTGCGCCGTGGCCGTGCGCGGCCTGAGGCTGCTGGGCGCGCGGCACGTGGACTACCTGGTGCCCGACCGGGTAGTGGACGGCTACGGCCTCACGGCCCCGATCGCCCGGCGCGTGGCCGAGCGCGGCGCCGACGTGCTGATCACCGTGGACAACGGCATCGCCAGCTGCGAGGGCGTGGCCGCGGCGCGCGCGCTCGGCCTCACGGTGGTCATCACCGACCACCACCTGCCCGGCCCCGAGCTGCCCGCCGCGCATGCCATCGTCAACCCCAACCAGCCCGGCTGCGGTTTCGAGAGCAAGAGCCTGTCGGGCGTGGGCGTCATGTTCTACGTGCTGCTGGCGCTGCGCCGCGAGCTGCGCACGCGTGGCCGGTTCGACGCCGCCAGCCAGCCGCGCCTGGAGCCCCTGCTGCCCCTGGTAGCCCTGGGCACGGTGGCCGACGTGGTGCGCCTGGACGGCAACAACCGCCGCCTGGTGGCGCAAGGCTTGAAGCGCATCCGCGCCGGGCAGATGCAGCCGGGCATCCGCGCGCTGTTCGACGCCGCCGGGCGCCGGCCCGAGGCCGCCACCACCTTCGACTTCGGCTTCGCCCTGGGCCCGCGCATCAACGCCGCGGGGCGCCTGGCTGACATGCGCCTGGGCATCGAGTGCCTGCTCACGGACGATGCGGGCCGCGCGGCCGGGCTGGCGCGCCAGCTCGACGCCATCAACCGCGAGCGCCGCGAGCTCGAGGGCGGCATGCGCGAGCAGGCGCTGCAGCTGGCCGAAGGGCTGTTCGACGTGGACGAGGAGCCGCCGCCGGCCATTAGCGTGTTCGATCCCGACTTCCACGAGGGCGTGGTCGGCATCGTCGCCTCGCGCCTCAAGGACCGGCTGCACCGGCCGACCTTCGTCTTCGCCAGCAGCGGCGCGCCGGGCAAGGGGCACGAACTCAAGGGCTCGGGCCGCTCCATCCCGGGCTTTCACCTGCGCGACGCGCTGGACCTGGTGGCCAAGCGCCATCCCGGCGTGCTCCTGAAGTTCGGTGGCCACGCCATGGCCGCCGGCTGCACCGTGGCCGAGGAGCATTTCGACACCTTCGAGCGCGCCCTCACCCAGGTCGCGCACGAATGGCTGGACGCGGCCACGCTCACGCGCCGGCTGGAGACCGATGGACCGCTGGCGCCCGAGTGGTGCCGCGCCGAGCTGGTCGATGCGCTGGCGCGCGAGGTCTGGGGCCAGGGCTTCGCCCCACCCACCTTCAGCGAGCCGGTGCGCGTGCTCAGCCAGCGCCTGGTGGGCGAAGGCGGACGCCACCTGCAGCTCAAGCTGTTGCACCAGGGCCAGCCGGTGGACGGCATCTGGTTCGGCCGCACCGAGCCCGTGCCCGAGGAGCCGCTGCTGGCCTTCCGGCTGGACGTCAACGAGTGGGGCGGCCAGCGGCGGGTGCAGTTCGTGGTGGAGGGTACGGAGGAATGAGAGCCGGACATCAGTCCCAACGCGGGACTAAACTCACCCATGCGAATCATTGCCCTGTCCACGCTGCGAAACTTCTGGGACAAGCACCCGCAGGCCAGGCTGCCTTTGCAAAGCTGGTACTTTGAAGCTCTTCGCGCCCAGTGGCGAACGCCAGCCGACATCAAGACGCAATACCGCAATGCCAGCTTCGTCGGCAACAACCGCGTGGTATTCAACATCAAGGGCAACGACTACCGCCTTGTGGTCGCTGTTGTGTACAAGGCCGGGGCCCTGTTCATCAAGTTCGTCGGCACGCACGAAGACTATGGGCAGATCAACGTGGATACCGTGGAGCACAAGGCATGACACTGCAACTCAGACCCATCCGCACCGAGGCCGACTATCAGGCTGCCCTGAAGATGGCTGAAGCTTTCTTCGATGCGTCCCAGGAGCCCGACCCGGACAGTGAAGAAGGGGCAGTGTTCGATGCCCTCCTGACGCTGATCGAGGCCTATGAAAGCAAGCACCACGCCATTGACCCGCCCGACCCGATCGAGGCGATCAAATACCGCATGGAACAGGAAGGCCTGACGGCCAAGGATCTGGTTCCCATGATCGGGCAGACCCATCGGGTCTATGAAGTCCTGGCCCACAAGCGGCCGCTGACGCTGGGCATGATCCGCCGCCTGCACGCCGGCCTGGGCATTCCTGCCTCCATCCTGATCGGCGAATACACGCACGCCTAGGAGGCTGCGCAGGGCGCTCCTGCCATCCTGGCGGCTCGGGCCCCGCTCACTCCTCCACGAACGCCTCCTCGCGCTTCCTGCTCACCGCCGGCAGCAGCACCAGCGCCAGCAGCAGCGCCGCCGCGAGCAGCAGGCCGGCGGAGATGGGCCGGGTGACCAGCACGCTCCAGTCGCCGCGCGACAGCAGCAGCGCGCGGCGCAGGTGCTCCTCCATCATGGGGCCCAGGATGAAGCCCAGCAGCAGCGGCGCCGGCTCGACGGCGAGCTTGTGGAACAGGTAGCCGATGAAGCCGAACAGGCCCACCAGCCAGACGTCGAAGGTGTTGTTGTTGGTCGAGTACACCCCGAGCGCGCAGAACAGCACGATGGACGGAAACAGCCAGCGGTAGGGCACGGTGAGCAGCTTGATCCAGATGCCGATCAGCGGCAGGTTGAGCACGATCAGCATCAGGTTGCCGATCCACATCGAGGCGATCAGGCCCCAGAACAGCTCGGGGTTGCTGGTCAT
>NZ_DAMCAM010000077.1:0-12616 GCF_032059615.1 Melaminivora sp.
AGGCCGCCACGTCGCTGATCAACGGCGGCGCCGACGTGCTGTTCCAGAACACCGACTCGCCCGCCGTGCTGAAGACCGCCCAGGAAAAGGGCAAGCGCGCCTTCGGCTGGGATTCGGACATGACCAGCTACGGCCCGCAGGCCCACCTGGGCTCGGCCGTCATCAACTGGGTGCCCTACTACACCAAGGCCGTGAACGACGTGCTGAACGGCACCTGGACCACCGGCCAGGCCTGGTGGGGCGTGAAGGAAGGCGCGGTGGACCTGGTCTCGATCGCCGAGGACGTGCCGGCCGAACTCAAGGAAAAGGTCCAGGCCGCCAAGCAGGGCCTCAAGGACGGTACCCTGGTCATCTGGAAGGGCCCGATCGCCGACAACACCGGCAAGAACGTGCTCGAGGGCGAAGCCGCCGCGGACGACAAGTTCCTCACCAGCATCAACTTCTACGTCAAGGGCGTGGAAGGCCAGGTGCCCGGAGCCAAGTAAGCCCGCCGCCACGCCCGCGCAGGCCCCGCCGCTGCATGCGCGGGCCGGTGCGGGCTGGCAACATTCATAGCGCCACATCGAGGCGTGGCGCGGGTTTAACCCGGTTTTCCTTCAAAAAGGGTGGGGGTGGCATTGTGCGCCCCGCCCACTCCCATGCCCCAGCCAACCGTCCTGCCTGCGCAGCACCCCGAACGGGTCGTGCTGCACAACGAAGTCCACGCCCGCCCGCCCGAGGCCCTCAGTGCGCCCCTGGCGCTGACGCACATCGTGATGTGGACCGACGCAGCGCAGCGCGAGGCCAGCCGCGCCCACCTCGCGGCGCTGCTGCGCGACCATCACCTGGCGCCGCCGGATGCGCACACCACGCACCTGCGCATCGACCTGGGGGCGTTTCGCCTGCGCTGGGAGCTGCACACCGAGTTCGTCACCTGGACCTTCACCCGGCCCGCCGAACGGCACGAGGCCGGCCGCGAGCCGCCCGCCGCCATCGAGGCCGTGCCGCATGCCTGGCTGGCGCGGCTGCCCGGGCAGAGCCTGTGCGCGCTGCACCTGTGGGTGCTGGCGGCGCAGGAGGTGGACACCGGCAGCCTGGTGCGCCACGTGCTGCGCGAGGACAGCCTGATCGCCTCGACCGTGGCCGACGGCTATGGCGAGGTCTATACCGACTTCTGCATCCACGCCGACGGCTACTCGCGCATGCTGCTGCTGGCCGGCAGCCTGACGCCGCGCCGCCTGGGCCGGCTGGTGCTGCGCCTGCTGGAGATCGAGACCTACCGCATGGCGGCGCTGTTGGGCCTGCCGGCGGCGCGCTCGGCCGGCCAAGCGCTGGCCCAGGCCGAGGGGGAGCTGGCGGCGCTGGCCGAGGCCATCCGCAGCGCCGGCCCGAGCGATGAGCCGGCGCTGCTGGACCGCCTGACGCGCCTGGCCGGCAAGGTCGAGAGCCAGTACGCCGCCACGCATTCGCGCTTTTCCGCCAGTCGCGCCTATTTCGAGCTGCTGGACAAGCGCATCCAGGACATTGCCGAGTCGCGCGTGGCCGGTCTGCAGACGCTGGGCGAATTCATGGACCGGCGTGTCTCGCCCGCGCGCGCCACCTGCGAGTGGGCGGCGCGCCGGCAGGACGCGCTGTCGCAGCGCGTCTCGCGGGTGAGCAACCTGCTGCGCACGCGCGTGGAGATCGAGCAGCAGCAAAGCAGCCAGGCGCTGCTGGCCGCCATGAACCAGCGCCAGGGCCTGCAGCTCAAGCTGCAGTCCACGGTGGAGGGGCTGTCGGTGGCGGCCATCACCTACTACATCGTCGGCCTGGTCAGCTACCTGGCCCGTGGCGCGCAGGGCCTGGGCTGGCCGCTGGCGCCCGAGACCACGGCGGCGCTGGCCATCCCCGTGGTGGCACTGTCGGTGTGGTGGTCGCTCAGGCGGCTGCACCACCGCATGTTTTCCTCGTCCCCGCACTGAACCGGGGCCGTTCGCACCCGGCCCGGGCCTTCCAGGAGATCGCCATGCAGCACACGTTTCCCCCCATCGCCCGCGAACGCCTGCCGGCACTGCTGGCGGCCATGCCCAAGGCCGAGCTGCACATCCACATCGAAGGCTCGCTGGAGCCGGAGATGATCTTTGCGCTCGCCCGGCGCAACGGCGTGGCGCTGCCCTACGCCGACGTCGAGGCGCTGCGCCGCGCCTACGCCTTCACCGACCTGCAGAGCTTTCTGGACATCTACTACGCCGGCGCCAGCGTGCTGCTGCATGAGCAGGATTTTTACGACATGGCCCGCGCCTATCTTGGGTGCGCAGCTATGGAAAACGTAGCACACGCGGAAATCTTCTTCGACCCGCAGACGCACACTGCGCGGGGCGTGTCCATGCAGACCGTGATCAACGGCCTGCACCGCGCCTGCGAGGACGCACGCGCCGAGCTAGGCATCTCCGCGTCGCTCATCCTGTGCTTCCTGCGCCACCTGAGCGAGGACGAGGCCTTCGCCACGCTGGAGCAGGCCATGCCCTTTCTGGGCCGCTTCATCGGCGTGGGCCTGGACAGCAGCGAGGTCGGCCACCCGCCCGAGAAGTTTGCCCGCGTGTTCGCCCGCTGCCGCGAGCTCGGCCTGCGCCTGGTGGCGCACGCCGGGGAGGAGGGGCCGCCGGCCTACATCTGGAGCGCGCTCGACGTGTTGCAGGTCGAGCGCATCGACCACGGCGTGCAGGCGCTGCGCGACCCGGCCCTGGTGCGCCGGCTGGCGGCCGAGCGCATTGCACTCACCGTGTGCCCGTTGTCCAACCAGAAGCTGCGCGTGTTCCCGCAGCTGTCGCAGCACAACCTCAAGCGCCTGCTCGATGCCGGCCTGGTCGCCACGGTCAACTCGGACGACCCGGCGTATTTTGGTGGCTACCTCAACGACAACTTCACCCAGGTGTTCGCCGCCGTGCCGCAGCTGGACGCGCAGGACGCCTGGCAGCTGGCGCACAACAGCTTTGCCGCCAGCTTCGCGCCCGAGGCGGAGCGCAGGGCCTGGCAGGAGCGCCTGAGGGAGTGTTTTGAGCGACATGCGTCCCCAAATGGGGTGTAACCGGGAGTGTTATCACGCAAACTAGCGCCCCTTTCCCAACCAAGGGTACGCCCCATGAAGTCTTTGCGTCTCCCCGTGCTCCTTCCCGTGCTTGCTGCCACCTTACTCGTCGCCTGTGGCGGCGGCAGCGGCGGAGGGAGCGAGCCCGCGCCTGCGCCCGAGCCCCGGCCGGCCTATCCCGCCACCAAGACCACCGACGAGGCCAGCACGCATTTCGGCCAGCGCGTGGCGGACCCGTACCGCTGGCTGGAGGACACCCGCAGCACCGCCACCATCGACTGGGTCCGGGCGCAGAACGCCTTCAGCGCCAGCCTGGTCGAGGGTCAGCCCATGTATGCGCGCGTGCTCGAGCGCCTCGAACAACTGCGCAGGCCCCAGGTCGAGACCTCCGGGCAGGCCAAGACCGGCGCTGCGGGTGGGGGCCGCGTGGATGGCGTGCAACAGGTGGGCCAGCAGCGCCAGGGCCTGTACTACTACCAGTGGAGCCACGGACAGGTGCAGCGCTCGGGCCTGCAGCACCGGCCCGACGGCCGGCGGGCGGCGCAGCAGGCCGGCTCGGTGGACAACCGCATATACGTCGCCACGGCGGCGGGCCAGGCAGGGCAGGTGCTGCTGGATGTGGGACAGGTGGCACGCGAGGCGGCCGATGACGTCATCCAGCTGCTGGACCACAGGGTCAGCGAGGATGGGCGCTTTCTCGTCTATCGCCTGCAGCGCAACCATGCCGACCTGACCGAACTGCACTTGTTCGACCTGCGCACGCCAGGCCGCCCGCTAGTGCGCTTGAGCCATGCCGCAAGCGGCAGCTTCCTCCTGGAAGGCAATGCGCTCGTGTTCGTCGAAGTGCAGGGAGTGCAGGAGCCTGGGCGTTCCAGCTATGCCCGCCAGAACCTCATGCAGGTCACGCTGGACGATTCCTTGCCGGCGCCACGGCCGCTGTATGAGGGCCAGCCTGGAGAGATGCTGGGCCTGGGCCCGGTCATCGGCGGCTGGCTGTATTTCGACCGGGCCGCGCACACCAACGCCAGCGACCTGCTGCGCCTGCGGCTGGAGCGGCCAGCCGAGATCGCCACGGTGCTGGACGGCGCCGGCCGGACCAGCTTTGGCCTCCTGCAGCAGGAAGAGGACACGGGGCGACTGCTGGTGCAGACGAGCGATGCCAGCGCCTTCAACCGGGTGGTGTCGATCGACCCCGAGCAGCCCGCGCGCGGGCAATGGCGCCATGTGCTGCCCGCCCGGCCTGGCGATGTGGTGCTGGAGGTGCAGGCGTGCGGCCGCTACGCCTACGCCACGCAGTGGGCCGAGGGCGCCTACGCGCTGGTGCGCTACGCCATCGACGGCGCTTCGGCACCGCGTGACATCGCCCTGCCGTCGCGCGGGGCCGTGCTGGATGTGGAGTGCGGCAAGGCCGACGGCGAGCAGGATGACATCACCTACATGCACTCCACGCTGGTACAGCCGGGCCAGAAGTTTGCCTATCAGGCCAGCAGCGACACCGTCGTGCGCCTGGGCGGCTATCGGTACCCGGGGCACGACCCGCAGCGCTACGAGGTGCGCCAGCTGCTCGTGCCGGGCAGCGACGGGGTTTCCATCCCCATCACGCTGGCGCACCGCAAGGGCCTGCCCATGGATGGAAGCGCCCCCGCGCTGATCAATGTG
This sequence comes from Melaminivora sp., assembly GCF_032059615.1. Lineage (NCBI taxonomy): Bacteria > Pseudomonadati > Pseudomonadota > Betaproteobacteria > Burkholderiales > Comamonadaceae > Melaminivora > Melaminivora sp. Next base: position 4,706 of record NZ_DAMCAM010000077.1, read on the forward strand.
TACGGCGGCTTCCTGACGCCCATGCCGGCGTATTTCGACGATGAAATGCTCCCGCTGCTGGAGGCGGGCGGCGTCTATGTGGTGGCGCACGTGCGCGGTGGCGGCGAGCAGGGCACGGCCTGGTACGACGCGGGGCGCCTGTTCAACAAGCAGCGCACCTATGAGGACGTGGCCGACGTGGCCCGCCACCTGGCCGCGCAGCGCTACACCAGCGCGGCGCGCCTGGGGGTGAGCGGCTGGTCCAACGGTGGCACCACCAGCGCCGCCGTGGCGCTGCGCAACCCCGAGCTGCTGGCCGTGGCCCTGCCGCACGTGGGCGTGCACGATCTGACGCGCTACGTGGACCTGACCTGGGGCTTCAGCTGGACGGGCGACTATGGTGACCCGCGGGTGGAGCCCGAGTTCGCCCACCTGATGACGTTCTCGCCCCTGCACAACGTGCGGGCGCGCAACTATCCGGCGATCTACGTCATGACGGGCCAGAACGATGTGCGCGTCTCGCCCGGCCACAGCTACAAGCTGGCCGCCACGCTGCAGAACACGGCCACCGGCAAGGGCCCCTACCTGTTGCACTCATTCGCCAAGTCGGGGCACGGCATCGAGAGTGAGCGCACGCGCGTGGCCGCACACGCACTGACCTTCCTCTTCACTCACACGGGCACGGCCTACTGAGCGCGGCCGAGCGTAAAAAGGCGAAAGGGCTGCCTGCGGGCAGCCCTTTTTCATGGCGCCCGCGGTGCGCGCGGGCGATCTGCGGGGGGTCAGTGCAGCGTCAGGGCACCGGCGCTCTTGCTCTTGCCGGCGCGCGCCGGCGGGTTGCACAGGCCGCAGACGTAGTGGCGGCTTTCATAGGGCTCGGTGACGAACAGGCCTCCACACTGCGCGCATTGGGTGCGGTCGAGCATCTTGGCCTCGACGAACTTGACCAGGCGCCAGGCGCGGGTGAAGGACAGCAGCGGCTCCAGGCCCAGGGCGGCCACCTGCTCGTTGTACAGGCGATAGGCCTTGGTCAGCTGCTCCGCTGTGTCCAGCGCCACGCCCTTGGCCAGGTACTCGTGGATGTTCAGGAACAGCGAGCTGTGGATGTTCTCCTGCCAGGTCAGGAACCAGTCGGTGGAGAAAGGCAGCTGGCCCTTGGAGGGGGACCTGCCCGCCACTTCCTTGTACAGGCGGATCAGCCGCTCGTAAGACAGCGTGGTCTCCGACTCCAGCACCTGCATGCGGGCGCCCATCTCGATCAGCATGACGGCGCGCTCGATCTGCTTGGACTCGTTCAGGACACTCTTGGCGGGGGCTGCGGACATGGCGGGCTTTCGGTGGGACGGGTGGACGGGCGGGACGGTGCGGGCGTTACAGCACTTCGGACATGCGGCTGGCCATCAGGATGTTGGCGTGCATGGCGTTGGCTGCCTCGCTGGCCGTCTTGCGCGGCGTGTTGTGGTTGGTCAGCAGGCTCCACACCAGGTCGTCATCGACGCGGAAGCTGCAAAGAAGGGTGTTGCGAGACGCCAGTTTGAGGATTTGCGCGGCCGACAGCGATGCCAGAATGTCGGCTGCGTCCTCGTTGATGCCCAGGCGGAAGACCGCCTCGGCCTTGTCCTGGCGGATCAGGGTCTGGGCCAGCATCAGGTAGGTGAGGTTGGCTTCGCGGATCTCGGCGAGAAGTTGGTCGGAGGTCATGGTCTGGTTCCTTTTCAGAAAGCCGATCCGGGCGTTGCATGCAGTTGCATGTGTTGCGTCGATTCGTTGAAATGGATTGTGAAACCAGGCCAAAAAGAAATTAAGTCGGGGTACGGCGCTGCGGATTGTCTGGTCGGCGCGCCCGACCTGTAGGAATTTGCCTTACATGCCGGTCAGTCCCGTCTTGGGTGCCGGCCACGAAAAACGGGCCCTTACGGGCCCGTTCCTGCGGTGGGGACGGCGGCCGGTGTCAGTCCGTGTCGCCCATCTGCGATTGCAGGTAGTTCTGCAGGCCCACCTTCTCGATCAGGCCGAGCTGTGTCTCCAGATAGTCGATGTGCTCTTCCGTGTCCTTCAGGATGTCTTCCAGCAGCAGGCGCGAGACGTAGTCGCGTGCCGATTCGCAGTAGGCGATGCCTTCCTTGACGGTGGCCTGCGCGCCGCGCTCGGAGCGCAGGTCGCTCTCCAGGATTTCCTGCACGTCCTCGCCGACTTGCAGCTTGCCCAGATCCTGCAGGTTGGGCAGGCCGTCGAGCATGAAGATGCGGTCCATCAGCCGGTCGGCATGCTTCATCTCGCCAATCGACTCGTCGTACTCGCGCTTGGCCAGCTTGACCAGGCCCCAGTGCTTGAGCATGCGGTAATGCAGGAAGTACTGGTTGACGGCAGTCAGCTCGTTCTTCAGCTGGGCCTGCAGGTGGGCGATGACCTGGGGGTCGCCATTCATGGTGTTTCTCCTTCGTTGCTTGATGGGCCATTGTCACGATAGCGCCCGCTGCCGGCAAGACAATGGCCCCGCGGGACCTGCGTGCGCCCACATTGGCCGTCGTGCACGCGACAAGATCGGGTTTCATAGTTGACAACTATCATTACGATGCCGTCAATTCATTGGATTTATTGCCTCCCGTGGCCTAGACTTCAGTCTCGTTCAGTTCTTCAACCAACCCGAGAGGAAACACAACATGTCCGTGCTCAACACCACCATCAAGCCCTTCAAGACGCAAGCCTACAAGGATGGCAAGTTCATCGAAGTGACCGAACAGGACGTCCTGGGCAAGTGGGCCGTGTTCTTCTTCTACCCTGCAGACTTCACCTTCGTGTGCCCCACCGAGCTGGGTGACGTGGCAGACCACTACGAAGAGCTGCAAAAGATGGGCGTGGAGGTGTACTCCGTCTCCACCGACACGCACTTCGTGCACAAGGCCTGGCACGACACGTCCGACACCATCCGCAAGATCAAGTACACCATGCTGGGCGACCCCAGCTGGCAGATCAGCCAGAACTTCGACTGCCTGCGCGAAGGCCAGGGCCTGGCGGATCGCGCCACCTTCATCGTGGACCCGGACGGCGTGATCCAGGCCATGGAAATCACCGCCGAAGGCATCGGCCGCAACGCCGCCGACCTGCTGCGCAAGGTCAAGGCCGCTCAGTACGTGCGCAACCACCCCGGCGAAGTGTGCCCGGCCAAGTGGGAAGAGGGCGAGAAGACCCTGGCCCCGTCGCTGGACCTGGTTGGCAAGATCTAAGCCGCCCCGCGCCATGCCTCAGCTCGCCTCAGGGCGGGTCTGAAAGACGCCCGGGTGCCTGGCGCCCGGGCTTTTTTTTGCCCAACGAACACAAGACCAAGAGGAGTTCCCCCATGCTCGACGCCAATTTGCAAGCCCAACTGAAAGCCTACCTGGAGCGCCTGCAGCGCCCCGTGGAACTGGTGGCCACGCTGGACGACAGCGCCACCGCACGCGAGCTGCGCGAACTCCTGAGCCAGATCGCGTCCCTGTCGGACAAGGTCACCGTGGTCGAGGCGGGCGATGTGCCAGTGCGCAAGCCCTCCTTCCTGATCACCAACCCCGGCCTGGACACCGGCGTGCGCTTCGCGGGCGTCCCCCTGGGCCATGAATTCACCTCGCTGGTGCTGGCGCTGCTGCAGGTCGGCGGCCACCCGAGCAAGGAGGCGCCCGAGCTGCTCGCGCAGATCAGGGACCTCGAAGGCGAGTTTCACTTCGAGACGTACTACTCGCTGTCCTGCCACAACTGCCCCGACGTAGTGCAGGCGCTCAACCTGATGAGCGTGCTCAACCCCGGCATCACGCACACCGCCATCGACGGCGCCGTGTTCCAGCAGGAGATCAAGGACCGCGAGATCATGGGCGTGCCCACCGTGTTCCTCAACGGCGAGCGCTTCGGGCAGGGGCGCATGGAACTGGCCGAGATCCTGGGCAAGATCGACAAGGGCGCGGCCGCGCGCGACGCCGCCCGCATGAACGACAAGGAGCCGTTCGACGTGCTGGTCGTCGGTGGCGGGCCGGCCGGCGCGGCCGCGGCCATCTACGCCGCACGCAAGGGCATCCGCACCGGCATCGCCGCCGAGCGTTTTGGCGGCCAGGTGCTCGACACGCTGGACATCGAGAACTACATCTCGATCCGCAAGACCGAGGGCCCGCAATTTGCCGCCGCGCTGGAGCACCACGTGCGCGACTACGAGGTGGACCTGATGAACGTGCAGCGCGCCCGGGCGCTGCGCCCCGCCGGCGCCGAGGGCGGCCTGATCGAGGTCGAGATGGAGAACGGCGCCGTGCTGCGCGGCCGCTCCGTGGTGCTGGCCACCGGCGCGCGCTGGCGCAACATGAACGTGCCCGGCGAGGACCAGTACCGCACCAGGGGCGTGGCCTACTGCCCGAGCTGCGACGGTCCGCTGTTCAAGGGCAAGCCGGTGGCGGTGATCGGTGGCGGCAACTCGGGCGTGGAGGCGGCCATCGACCTGGCTGGCATCGTCTCGCACGTCACGCTGCTGGAGTTCGCTCCCCAGCTCAAGGCCGACGCGGTGCTGCAGCGCAAGCTCAAGAGCCTGCCGAACGTGGACATCATCGTGAACGCCCAGACGACGGAGGTGAAGGGCGATGGCCAGCGTGTGAACGGCCTCGTCTACAAGGACCGCGAGACCGGCGAGGTGCGCGAGCTGCCGCTGGAGGGCATCTTCGTGCAGATCGGCCTGCTGCCCAACACCGACTGGCTCAAGGGTACGCTGGAGCTGTCGCCCTTCGGCGAGATCGTGGTCGACGCCCATGGCCGCACCAGCGTGCCGGGTGTGTTCGCCGCCGGCGACTGCACCACGGTGCCGTATAAGCAGATCGTGATTGCCGCCGGCGACGGCGCCAAGGCCGCGCTCTCGGCCTTCGACCACCTGATCCGTACCACGGCGCCGGCCTGAACGGCCGCGCGGTGAAACCCTGCGCCCGGCAGTCGCCTGCCGGGCGTTTTTCGTTGCAGGCGGGGTGGCGGCGGCGGGCCGCCTCTCAGGCGGCGCCCCAGGCCGCCTCCTGCAGCGCCTGCGGCAGCTCGTGCGCCAGGGCGGCGTGTTCGCGCTCGTGGTGGTGCTCGATCACGTGGCGCAGGGCGTGGGCGCTGTCCACCAGCGCCAGGATGGCGGCATTGCGCGCCCGGCCCGGGGCGGCGGGCTGCGCCGCCGCGGCGCGCACCCGCTCCAGGTATTCGTCGGCCAGCAACGCGATGCGGTCGTGTTCGAGCAGGTACACCCGCGCGGCCCAGCGCGCGCCCTCGGGCACATGGGGCAGCAAGAGCGTGTTCTCGATCTCGATGTGCCGTGCCAGCGCGGTGCGCCAGGCGGCCAGGCGCTGCAGAGCGGCGGTGAAGTCGCCCTCGATCACGTCCAGCAGGTGGGCGTGCAGCTGCGTGTCGAGGAGGTGGTGCTCGCGCTCGAAATGCTGCGCGGGCGCGGGGTGGGACAGGGTGTCGGGCTCCATGGGGCCATCATAAGAAAGGCTGCAGTTGCCCCGGGCAAACGCCACTTCGGGCCGGTGCCCCATTCAAGGGCTGTGGCGCTCCAGCGGCTGCACCGCCGGTCCGTGCAGCACCTCGCCCGAGAGGTCGAAGCGCGAGCCGTGGCAGAGGGCAGTCCCAGGTCCGGTCCGCGCCGTTCCAGCCCAGGATGCAGCCCATGTGGGTGCACGCCGCCGAGACGGCGTGCACGGCGCCCTGCTCGTCGCGGTATCCGCGACGCGCTTGCCGTCGAGCTGCAGGATGGCCGCGTCCCCTGGCGCCAGCTCGTCGAGCGACTTCGGCCTGTGCGCCAGGTAGCCGCCAACCAAGTGGGCGGCCGTCTCCAGCGTTTCCTGCACGAACTTGGGGCCGCCGGCGACGGGCTTGATGCGGCTGGCCGGAAACGCCTCGGCCCAGGGGCTCTCGCGGCCGGCGACCAGGTCGGCGATCACCGCGGCGGCCACCGTGCCGTTGGTGATGCCCCAGGCGTTGAAGCCCGTGGCGACCAGGTAGCCGTCCTCGGGTGAGGACGACCAGCCGATGAAGGGCGCCCCATCCATGGGCACGTAGTCTTCGTTCACCCAGCGGTACTCGATCGGGCCGGCCTCGAAGTGCTCCGTCAGCCAGCGTTCCAGATCGGCAAAGGCCTGGCGCTCGTCGTCGGTGTGCCCGGGCTTGAAGCTGTTGCCGGCGGCAATCGCATACACCTTGCCGTTCGGGGCGCGGTGCGTGCGCAGCGAATGGCTGGGCGACTCGACGTTGAGGTACATGCCCGCGGGCACCTGCGCGATGGGCGCGGCGATGACCGGCTCGGCCTGGGCAAAAGCCTGGGCGTAGTACAGGCCCACGTGCCCGAGCGGCAGGTGCATGGCCATGACGACGTGGCGCGCGCTGACCGTACCCTGCGCGGTGACCACGCGGGTCGGCTCCCAGTCCAGCACGCGGCTGTGCTCGAAGACGTGGCTGCCATCGCCCGGCAGCGTGCGGGCCAGGCCCGCCACGTACTTGATCGGATGGAACTGCGCCTGGCCGTCAAAGCGCAGCGCCGCCAGCACGCTGCAGGGCAGGTCGGTCTCGCGCACCAGGGTGGCTGGCAGGCCGAGCTGCTGCGCCGCCCGGCATTCCTTCTCCAGCGTGGCGATGGATTTTTCCTCGCGCGTATAGACGTAGGAGGGCTGCTCCTGCAGGTCGCAGTCGATGCCGTACTGCGCGGCCAGTTCGCCGATCCTGCGGATCGCCCCCTGCTGCGCCGCCCCGTAGAGGCGCGCCTGGCTGTCGCCGAACTTCGATTGCAGCGTGTGGTAGATCGTGCTGTGCTGCGAGCTGACCTTGGCCGTGGACTTGTCCGTCACCTGCTGGCCGACGCGGTGCGCTTCCAGCACGGCGACTTTCAGGCCGCTGTCCTTGAGCAGCCGCGCGGTGGTGATGCCGACGATGCCGCCCCCGATGACCGCGATGTCCACGCTCAGGTCGCCCGAAAGCTGCGGAAATCCAGGTGCCTGGGCCGTGGCGCTCCAGTATGTCGAGGCGTGGGACTTGAGGGTCATCGTCGCTCTCCTGCTGGGGGGTGGCCAACGATGATGGAGGACCGTTGCGCCGCGCCTTGTAGGAAGGCGCCACGCAAGTCTGGGTTCACCCAGGCGTCGGCAGGCGTGCCGGCTGGTGGCTTGTTGCTATCTAAAGTGTAGCTGCAAGCCTTTGTTGGACAAGGGCTAAAGGCTTAAAAGATGCGGAAAACTATGGAGTTTCAGTCCGTGGTCTGGCACTCCTGCAGCGGCTGCCCGGCAGAGCCGTCGTCCGCCAGCCGGGACAGCGTGCCCGCCTGCCCCTTGATCCACCACTGCAGCCCGTCGCCCGCGTAACGCGAGCCGCTGCCGGAGGGGGCGATGGGCAGGCGATGGCTTGTTCCCTGGTATTGCAGCGTGACCGACTCCATGGCGTTGTAGGTGGCGATGAGGGTCTCGCCGCTGGCGCAGCGGTAGGTGTGCGCGGCCGGCTCGGCCGGTTCGGCCTGCGCGGAAGCAGGCACCGCAGCGGCCGGTGGCGGCTCCGGGTCGGGCCTGGAGCAGCCCGCGAGCAAAAGGAGGGAGGCGGCGAAAGTGAGAAGCAGCTTCATGGGCAAAGGGGCAACGAGTTCATGGACGAGGCGGCCCGGCATGTCGGTTCGCCCCGCGCCAGGGTGCAGCACCGGTGCGGGGCGGGATGGCTGTGCGCCCCTATGCCTGGCTCACCGCCAGCCCGCGCGCGGGGGTACTGGAAGGGAGAGGACGGCCGGTCAGGCCGTGGCCAGCTCGATGCCCTTGAATTCGCCGCTGGCGATGCGCTGCTTCCATTCGGCGGGTCCGGTGATGTGCGCGCTGGTGCCGCCCGCGTCCACGGCCACGGTGACCGGCATGTCCACCACGTCGAACTCGTAGATGGCCTCCATCCCCAGGTCCTCGAAGCCCACCACGC
>NZ_DAMCAM010000078.1:0-11840 GCF_032059615.1 Melaminivora sp.
CGAGTACTACTACCTGCCGCTGCACCACCAGATCCGCCCCTGGGCCATGCGCAAGAACGTGGAGACCGTGCACCGCGCCGACGACCGGCCCATGCCGATCTGGACCACCATCAAGTAACAGAAAAGAAAGCAGCGAAAGGGGCCGAGCCCTGCCGGGCCCGGCCCCTTTCGCGTTCCCCGCCATGCTCGCCCGCCACCATGACCCCATCGCCGCCATCGCCACCGCCCCGGGGCGCGGCGCCGTGGGCATCGTGCGCGTCTCGGGTCGGGCGCTGGGGCCGTTCGTTCAGGCGCTGCTCGGGCGCGCGCTCACGCCGCGCCATGCGCACTACCTGCCCTTTGCCGATGCGGCCGGCCAGCCCATCGACCACGGCCTGGCGCTGTACTTCCCCGCGCCGCACAGCTATACCGGGGAAGACGTGCTGGAGCTGCAGGCGCACGGCGGGCCGGTGGTGCTGCAGCTGCTGCTGGCGCGCTGCCTGCAGGTGGCCGCCGCGGGCGCGCTGCCCGGCCTGCGCCTGGCCGAGCCGGGTGAATTCACCGAGCGCGCCTTCCTGAACGACAAGCTCGACCTGGCTCAGGCCGAGGCCGTGGCCGACCTGATCGACGCCAGCACCGAGGCGGCCGCGCGCAGCGCCGCGCGCTCGCTGGCGGGCGCCTTCTCGGGCGAGGTGCACGCGCTGCGCGACGCGCTGGTGCACCTGCGCATGCTGGTGGAGGCGACGCTCGATTTCCCCGAGGAAGAGATCGACTTTCTGCGCCAGGCCGATGCCGCCGGGCAGCTGGCGGGCCTGCAGGAGCGCTTGGCCGGCGTGCTGGGCCGGGCACGCCAGGGCGCGCTGCTGCGCGAGGGCATCCGCGTGGTCATCGCCGGCCAGCCCAATGCCGGCAAAAGTTCGCTGCTCAACGCGCTGGCGGGCGCCGAGCTGGCCATCGTCACCCCGATCGCCGGCACCACGCGCGACAAGGTGCAGCAGACCATACAGATCGAGGGCGTGCCGCTGCACGTGATCGACACCGCCGGCCTGCGCCAGGCGCAGGACGAGGTCGAGCGCATCGGCATCGAGCGCGCCTGGGAGGAGATCGCCAGTGCCGACGCCGTGCTGTTCCTGCACGACCTGACACGCGCCGATGCTCCTGAATACATAGCTGCAGACCAGGACATAGCAACGACCCTGGCGCAAAAGCTGCCTGCATCCGTGCCGGTCATCGACGTCTGGAACAAGAGCGACGCCGCGGGCGAGCCAGGCGAGGCTGGCGGTGCAGGCCAGCCGCCGGCGGGCGACGGAGCCGCCGGAGCCGCCGGCAGCGCCGTGCGCCTGTCCGCACGCACGGGCCAGGGCCTGGACGCGCTGCGCCGCGCGCTGCTGCAGATCGCCGGCTGGCAGGGCGCACCCGAGGGCCTCTACCTCGCCCGCGCCCGCCACCTGCAGGCGCTGCGCGCCGTGGACGGGCACCTGATGGAGGCGGCGGCGCAGCTGGCTGGCCCCCGCCCGGCGCTGGACCTGCTGGCCGAGGAGCTGCGCCTGGCACAGAACGCGCTCAACACCATCACCGGTGAATTCGGCGCGGATGACCTGCTGGGGGTCATCTTCTCGCGCTTTTGCATCGGCAAGTGATGGCCCCTGGCTGAAGGCCGCTGCCGCGGGCCCCGCCCGCCTGCGGTTTTTCGCGGGTGGTGCGCCTGTCGCAGACTTCATGGCCAAAAGCCGCTCAAGCCATTGCTGCACAAGGGCATGCAGCTATCAAAACAATGCTGACCGGGGCCGTTGCCGCCGCCCCGCGCCCGGTGCCTGCAGCCGGCCAGCCCGCCGCATGCCCGACAATGGCGCGCTTTCAAGGCCCCCCAGGCAACGAGGAGCGCGCACGACATGCACTGGCAGCCCGGACTGATCGCACTGCACGGCAACCAGACCGACCTGCTGGCCGAGGCCGTGGCCGAGTGGCTGCGTGCCCACCCGCTGGCGCCGCTGGAGCCGGAGGCCATGCTGGTGCAGAGCAACGGCATGGCCGAGTGGCTCAAGATGCAGCTGGCGCGCCAGCACGGCGTGTGCGCCGCCGCGCGCATGGAGCTGCCGGCGCGCTTTCTCTGGCGCACCTGCCGCCAGGTGCTGGGCCGGCGCGCCGTGCCGCAGGCCTCCGCCCTGGACAAGGTGCCGCTCACCTGGCGCCTGATGCGCCTGCTGCCCCAGCTGCTCGACACCCCCGGTTTTGCTCCCGTAGCGCGCTTCGTGCGCGCCGATGACCAGCCCCAGCGCCTGCTGCAGCTGTGCCAGCGCCTGGCCGACCTGTACGACCAGTACCAGGTCTATCGCGGCGACTGGCTGGACGACTGGGCCGCGGGCCGCGCCGTGCTGCGCCAGCCCGGCGGCCAGGCTGCGCAGGAGCTGCCTTCTGGCCAGCGGTGGCAGGCGCTCCTGTGGCAGGCGCTGCTGGCCGACCTGCCCGAGCCCGAGCGCGCCGCCTCGCGCACCGCCGTGCTGCAGCGCACGCTGGCGCGGCTCGAATCGGGCGAGCCGCCCGAGCGGCCGGTGGCGCGGCGCGTGGTGGTCTTCGGGCTGAGTCACATGCCGCTGGCGCTGCTGCGGCTGCTGGCGGCGCTGGCGCGCCACAGCCAGGTGCTGCTGGCCGTGCCCAACCCCTGCCGCTACCACTGGGCCGACGCCATCGACGGGCGCGAGCTGCTGCGCCTGGCGCGCCGGCGCCACCCGCTGCGCGCCGGGCGCGACCTGGGCGCGCTGCCGCTGTCGGCCATGCACGCCCACGCACACCCGCTGCTGGCCGCCTGGGGCCGCCAGTGCCGCGACCACGTGCGCCAGCTCGACGAATTCGACACCTCGGCCCAGATGGCCGAGCGCATGGCCTGGCCGCGCATCGACCTGTTCGACGACAGCCCGGCGCACGAGGGGCCGCTGCTGGCCCAGGTGCAGCGCAGCATCCGCGACCTGCTGCCCCTGGCCGAGCACCCGCGTGCCCAGCCGGGCGGCGCGCGCATCCCGGCGGCCGACCGCTCGGTGGTCTTTCACAGCGCGCACAGCCTGTTGCGCGAGCTGGAGGTGCTGCACGACCAGCTGCTGGACCTGCTGGCCGCGCCGCCACCGGCCGGCCAAGCGCCGCTGCAGCCGCGCGACGTGGTCGTCATGCTGCCCGACGTGCAGGCGGCGGCGCCGGCCATCCGCGCCGTGTTCGGCCAGTACGCGGCGGGGGATGCGCGCCACTTGCCGTTCGACATCGCCGACCTGGGCGCGCGCGCCAGCAGCCCGCTCCTGGGGGCGCTGCAGTGGCTCCTGCAGCTGCCGCGCCAGCGCTGCCGGCTGTCCGAGCTGGGCGACCTGCTGCAGGTGCCGGCCGTGGCGGCGCGCTTTGGCCTGCAGGAAGGCGACGCGCCCCAGCTGCTGCAGTGGATGGCCAGCTGCGGCATCCGCTGGGGCCTGGACGGACGCCAGCGCGGCGCGCTGGGCCTGCACGCCTGCGGCGAGCACAACAGCGCCTGGTTCGGCCTGCGGCGCATGCTGCTGGGCTACGCCAGCGGCAGCCACGGCCTGCAGGCCGGCGCCGCCCCTGCCTTCCAGGACATCGAGCCGTACGGCGAGGTGGGCGGGCTGGACGCCGAGCTGGCCGGCGTGCTGGCCGGCGTGCTCGAGCGGCTGCTGCGCTGGTGGCAGGACGCCCTGCTGCCGGCCACGCCCGAGGCCTGGGCCGGGCGACTGCGCGCGCTGGTGCAGGACCTTTTCGCCGCCCGGGACGAGGCCGACCGCGCCGTGCTCGCCGCGCTGGAGGAGGCGCTGCAGGCCTGGCTACAGGCCTGCGAGCAGGCCGGCTACGCCGAGGAGGTGCCGCTGGCCGTGGCCCAGTCGGCGTGGCTGGCGGCACTCGAGCAGCCCGCGCTGCACCAGCGCTTTCGCGCCGGTGGCGTCACCTTCTGCACCCTGATGCCCATGCGCGCCATCCCCTTCGAGGTGGTGTGCCTGCTGGGCATGAACGATGGCGACTATCCGCGCCGCGCACCGCGCAGCCCCTTTGACCTGATGCAGCTGCCCGGCCACTACCGGCCCGGCGACCGCGCGCGCCGCGACGACGACCGCCAGCTGATGCTGGAGGCGCTGCTGTCGGCGCGGCGCGTGCTGTACGTGAGCTGGTCGGGCCGCAACGTGCGCGACAACAGCGCACAGCCGCCCTCGGTGCTGGTCGCCCAGCTGCGCGACTACCTGGCCGCCGGCTGGCAGGGCGAAAGCGAGAGCGGGGGTGAGGGCACCCTGCTGGCCGAGCGCACCTGCCAGCACCCGCTGCAGCCCTTCAGCCGGGCGTATTTCGAGGCCGGCAGCGGCCTGTCCACCCACGCCGCCGAGTGGCGTCAGGTGCACGCGCAGCGGCAGGCCCTGCAGGACGCGCAGGCCGGCGCCGCGCCGCTGCCCACCTTCGTGCCCGACCCACGGGTGCCGCTGTCGCTGGACGCGCTGACCCGCTTCGTGCGCCACCCTGCGCGCAGCTTCTTTCGCCAGCGCCTGGCCGTGCAGTTCGAGGTCGAGGACGCAGCGCCCGAGGACGACGAGGTCTTCGGCCTGGACGGCCTGCAGCACTACCAGCTGGTGCAGGAGCTGCAGGAGCAGGTCAGCAGCGCCTGGTGGAGCGAGCACCAGCGCAGCGGCAGCGCTCCGCCCATAGCCATGCTGCTCCAGGCCCAGGTGGCCCGCCTGCAGCGCGCCGGGCGCCTGCCCCTGGCGGGCCTGGGCCGGCACGCGGCCGCGCAGCTGCAAGAGACGCTCGCGCCCTGCCTGGCCGCCTGGCAGCAGCTGCGCCTGCGCCACAGCCGCTCGGCCGCGCGCCGCCCCCTGCACTTTCGCGCGGGCGACGTGGTGCTGCAGGACTGGCTGGACGCGCTGCTCCTGCCCGAGGAGCCGGGCGCTGTGCCGCTGTGGCTGCAGTTCCACCCCGGCCCCGTGACCGATGACAAGGGCCGGCCGCATGCCGACAAGCTGCTGCCGCTGTACCTGCGCAGCCTGGCCGCTGCCGCCTGCGACGTGCCGCTGCGCGGACTGCTGCTCGGGCGCGATGGCTGCCTGCGCGTGCAGGCCCTGGGCCAGGACGAGGCGCGCGCCGCGCTGCAGGCGCTGCTGCAGGTCTGGCGCGAGGGGCAGGACACGCCCCTGCCCCTGCCCCGCGCCACCGCCCTGGCCCTGCTCGAAGGCGCGGCCATCCAGGCGCAGGCCGCCTATGAGGGCAGCTACCAGCGCACGGGTGAGGTCGAGGACCCGTACTGGGCGCGCCTGTACCCCGACTTCGAGGCCCTGCAGGCCTGCGGGCGCCTGCAGCAGCACGCCCCGGCCGTGTTCGGGCCGCTGCGCGACTGGGGGGAGCAGTGCCTCACGCCCCTGGCCTGGGACGAGGCGCTGCGCGAGGAGGTGGCGGCATGAGCGGCAGCCAGGTGCTGGACGCCCGCACCTTTCCGCTGCACGGCGCGCGCCTGATCGAGGCCAGCGCCGGCACCGGCAAGACCTGGACCATCGCCGCGCTCTACCTGCGCCTGGTGCTGGGCCACGGGGGCGAGCACGGCCCGGGCCGTGCGCTGCTGCCGCCGGAGATCCTGGTCATGACGTTCACGCGTGCGGCCACGCGCGAGCTGTCCGAGCGCATCCGCGCGCGGCTGGTCGAGGCCGTGGCCTGCTTTCGCGGCGAGCGCGGCGCCGGGGGCGATTCGGTGCTCCAGGCCCTGCTGGACGACTGCCCCGAAGGCGCGGCGCGCCAGGAGGCCGCCTGGCGCCTGGCGCTGGCGGCCGAGTGCATGGACGAGGCAGCCATCCACACCATCGACGCCTGGTGCCAGCGCATGCTGCGCGAGCACGCCTTCGACAGCGGCAACCTGTTCGACGAGGAGCTCGACAGCGATGAGCGCCAGCGCCTGGTCGAGGCCGCGCGCGACTACTGGCGCCAGCACTGCTACCCGCTGGACGGGCGCGAGCTGCAGGCGCTGCTGCAGGTCTGGCCGGGCGTGGCCGCGCTGGTTGCCGACATGGAGAAGCTGTGCGGCGAAGACCTCGGCACGCAGGAGGACGAGGAGGGCAGCGCGCAGGAACTGATCGGCGGCTGGACGGCGCAGACCGAGGCCACCCTGGCCGCGCTGGCCGCCGGCTGGCAGGGCAGGGCGCAGCGCCTGCAGGACTGGATCACCGACCAGCTGACGAACAACAGGAGTGCCTGGGACGGGCGCAAGCTACAGGCCGGCCACTGCGCTGTCTGGCTTGATGCGCTGCGCGCCTGGGCCGAGGCGCCGCACGGCCGGCTGGCCGAGGCACTGAAGAAAGGCGCCGAACGCTTGGTGCCCGGCGGCCTGGCCGAGGCCCTGAAGCAGGGCGCCAACGTGCTCTTGCCGCCCGAGTCGCAGGCGCTGGCCGAGCTGCTGCAGGCGCTGGCCGGGCTGCAGCCCCTGGCGCCCCGCCTGCGCCTGCACGCCGCGGCCAGCGTGCGCCGGCGGCTGCGCTGGCTCAAGCAGCAGGCCGGAACCTATGGTTTTGCCGACATGCTGGAGCGGCTGGACGCGGCCCTGGCAGGCGCGCAGGGCGAGGCGCTGCGCGCGCGCATCCTGGCGCAGCACCCGGTGGCGCTGGTCGACGAGTTCCAGGACACCTCGCCCCTGCAGTACCGCCTGTTCGAGCGCATCTGGGGCACGGAGGGCAGCACGCGGGACACCACGCAGGGCAGCGCGCTGCTGCTGATCGGCGACCCCAAGCAGTCCATCTACGGCTTTCGCGGCGCCGACATCCACAGCTACCTGCGCGCACGCCGCGCCACCGCCGGCCGGCACTACATGCTGGGCACCAACCACCGCTCCACCGCCGAGCTGGTGGCGGCGGTGAACCACTGGTTCGCCCAGGCCGAGCAGCGCGCGGGCGATGGGGCCTTTCGCTTTCGCATCGGCGGCCCCGCAGGTTATGACCCGCTGCCCTTTGTGCCGGTGCAGGCGCGCGGCCGCAGTGAGCGCTTCGTTGCCGGCGGAGCACCCGTGCCGGCGCTCACCCTGGCCTGCCACGGCACGGGCGAGGCCGAGGCGCTGGCCGGCGGCGCGCTGCAGCAGCACCTGGCGCAGTGCTGCGCCGAGCAGATCGTGCAGTGGCTGGCCGACCCCACGGCCGGCTTCGAGGACGACGCCGGGGGCGGCGCCCCGCCCAGGCTGCAGCGCCTGCAGCCGGGCGACATTGCCGTGCTGGTGCGCACCGGCGCCGAGGCCCAGCTGGTGCGCCAGCAGCTCGAGCGCCGCGGCGTGCCCTCGGTCTTCCTGTCGGACCGGCAGTCGGTGCTGGCCAGCGCCGAGGCCGCCGACCTGCTGCTGTGGCTGCGCGCCGTGGCGGCGCCGCAGGACGCGCGCGCCGCGCGCGCCGCCCTGGCCACGCGGCTGGTCGGCCTGCCCCTGGCCCGGCTGGCGCAGCTGGCCATCGACGACGAGGCCTTCGACGCCCAGAGCGCCCTGCTGCGCGAGCTGTACGGCGTATGGCAGCGCCAGGGGGTGCTGGCCATGCTGCGCCAGACCCTGCACCGCCTGCAGCTGCCCGCGCGCTGGCTGGCCGCGCCCGGCGGCGAGCGTCGCTTGACCAACGTGCTTCACCTGGCCGAGCTGCTGCAGTCGGCCTCCAGCCTGCTGGAGGGCCGGCAGGCGCTGGTGCGCTGGCTGGCCGCGCAGCTGGCCACGCCCGGCGGCGTGGGCGACGAGCAGATCGTGCGCCTGGAGAGCGATGCCGACCTGGTGCAGGTGGTCACCGTGCACAAGAGCAAGGGCCTGGAGTACCCGGTGGTGCTGCTGCCCTTTGCCGCCGCCTTCAAGCCGCTGGAGCGCCAGCGCACGCCTTTCGTGCGGCAGGCCGGGGCGGATGGTGCGCGCCGGCTGCTGCTGGACTACAGCGACGAGGACCTGCAGCAGGCCGACCACGAGCGCCTGCGCGAGGACCTGCGCTTGTTCTACGTCGCCCTCACGCGTGCGCGCCACGCCCTGTGGCTGGGCTGGGGGCCGGTGCGCCGCGGCAACGCCCGCGCCTGCACCAACGAGCGCAGCGCCAGCGGCTACCTGCTGGGCGGCGCGGCCGGCAGCAGCGCCGCCGAGTGGCGCGAGCATCTGCAGGCGCTGGCGCAGGGCTGCACGCACATGCGGATCGTGCCGGCCGAGGCCGCTGCCGCGTCCACCCGGCTGCCGCCCGCGGCGGGCGCCGCGCCGCTGGCCGACTGCCCGCCCTACGCCGGCTGCTTCGACCGGCACTGGGGCGTGGCCAGTTTCTCCTCGGTGGTGCGCTCGATCGCCGACGGAGCAGCGCCCGTGCAGCCTCTGGCAGCCGTGCCGGTGCTGGCCGCCGCGCCGCGCCGCGCCGCGCCCGACGAACCCGGAGAGCCCGAGGCCGGCACCCCCCTGCGGCGCGCCGGGCCGCTGGCTGCGCCCTGGCACCGTTTCGCCCGGGGCGCCCTGGTGGGCAACTTCCTGCACGAGCAGCTCGAATGGCTGGAGCAGGAGGATTTCGCCCTGTCGCCGGGTGCCGACTGCGCGCTGGCCGAGCGCCTGCGCCGGCGCTGCCAGCGTGCCGGCCGCCAGGCCCAGGCCGAGGCCGCCATCCAATGGCTGGCGGCCGTGCTGCACCACCGCCTGCCGCCGCTGTCGTGCAGCCTGGCCGAGCTGGGCGCGGGCGGGGCGGCGCACCAGCGGCTGGCCGAGATGGAGTTCTGGCTGCCCCTGGCCGAGCTGCCCACCGCCGGGCTCGACGCCGTGTGCCGTGCCCACCTGCTGCCCGGGGCGGACCGTCCCGCCCTGTCGCACAGCCGGCTGCAGGGCCTGCTGATGGGCTTTGCCGACCTGGTGTTTGCCCATGAGGGGCGCTACTGGGTGCTCGACTACAAGAGCAACCAGCTGGGCGCCGACGCCGGCGCCTACGACGCGACGGCGCTGGCCGCCGCCGTGCTGGCGCACCGCTACGACGTGCAGGCCGCCTTGTACCTGCTGGCGCTGCACCGCCTGCTGCGCCAGCGCCTGGGCGCGGCCTACCGGCCCGAGGAGCAGCTGGGCGGGGCGTTGTTCTTCTTCCTGCGCGGCCTCGACGGCCCGGCCGCCGGCGTGCATGCCGAAACCGCGCCGCTGGCGCTGCTGGCGGCGCTGGACGCCCTGCTGGAGGGCGCCGCATCCCCCAACCGGCTGGACAAGGAGCTTGCATGAGGCGCACGCGCGCATCCGGGGACACCGCCACGCTGGACCTGTTCGAGGACGACCCCGTCCTGGCGCTCCCCGCGTCCATGTCCGCGCCTGTGGTGCAGGCGGCCTGCGCGGCCGAGGTGCTGGCGCAGCTGCACGATTGGGCCGACGCCAGCCTGCTGCGCCGGCTCGACAGCGCGCTGGCGCGTTTCGTGCACGAGCACGACGCGGCGGCCGCGCCCTGCGTGCTGGCGGCCGTGGCGGTGCTGGCGCAGATGGAAGGCCGCGGTCACAGCTGCCTGCCGCTGGCGGAGCTGGTGGCCACGCCCCAAGCCGTGCTGGGCTGGAGCGCGGCCGAGGGCGCCGGGCTGCAGGCCCTGTGGGCGCGACTGCCGGCCCGCCTGCCCGACTGGCTGGCGGCGCTGGCGGCCTGCAGCCTGGTGCGTGTGCCCGGCCGCGACGCCGACCTGGGCCAGCCCCTGGTGCTGGCGCCGGGCGGCGCGGGCGGCGGGGCCGGCACGCGGCCGCCTGCGCTTCTGTACCTGCGCCGCTACTGGAACCACGAGCGCCTGGTGGCCGAGGCCATCTGCCAGCGCAGCCAGCCGCAGGCGCTGGAGACGGAGCTGGACCCGGCGCAGGTGAGGCACTGGCTCGAGCGCTTCTTTCCGGCCGTGCCCGGCGCCGGCTGCGACTGGCAGAAGGTGGCCTGCGCCCTGGCGCTGCGCGGGCGCATCGCCGTCATCACCGGCGGCCCCGGCACCGGCAAGACACACACCGCCGCGCGCCTGCTGGCGCTGCTGCTGGCCACCGCGCCCGACGCCACGCGGCTGCGCGTGGCGCTGGCCGCGCCCACGGGCAAGGCGGCGGCGCGGCTCAAGCAGGCCATCGACGACGCCCTGGGCGGGCTGCAGCAGCAGGTGGGCGAGGCGCTCGACCTGCAGGCGCTGCTGCAGCGCATGGGCCCGGCGCGCACGCTGCACGCCCTGCTGGGCGCGCGCCCGGGCACGCGTCAGTTCGCGCGCCATGCCGGCCACCCGCTGGAGCTGGACGTGCTGATCGTGGACGAGGCGTCCATGGTGCACCTGGAGATGATGTCCGCCCTGCTGGCCGCCCTGCCGCCCACGGCCCGGCTGGTGCTGCTGGGCGACAAGGACCAGCTCGCCTCAGTGGAGGCGGGCGCCGTCATGGGCGACCTGTGCCGCGGTGCGACGCTGGGCCGCTACGGCAGCCAGACCGCCCGCTGGGTCGAGCAGGCCACGGGCGAGCAGCTGCCGTCCGAGCACCTGGCGGCAGACGGCCAGGGCCCGGCCCTGGCCCAGCAGACCGTGATGCTGCGCGCCAGCCGGCGCTTTGGCGGCCCCATCGGTGAGCTGGCCGCGGCCGTGAACCGGGGCGATGCCACCGCCGCCCTGGCGGCGGTGCTGGGCAGCGGCGGCGTGGCCGGCGCCGGTCTGGTGGACGTGACCGCCCCGGTCGCGCTGGCCCAGGGCGCACCCCTGCAGGCCCTGGTCCGCCTGGCGCTGCACGGGCGCGGCGACGCCGCCCCCGGCTACGGCCCCTACGCCCGGGCGCTTGCGCGCTGGGCGCAGGTGCGGCCGCTGCTGCTGGAGCACGACAGCACCGCCCACACCGCCTGGGCCTGCGAGGTGCTGACGGCCTTCGAGCGCTTTCGCCTGCTGTGCGCGGTGCGCGAGGGCGACTGGGGCGTGGCCGGGCTGAACCGGGCCGTGGAGCAGGCGCTGGAGCACGCCGGCCACCTGCGCCGCCACGGCGAGTGGTACGCCGGCCGGCCGGTCATGGTCACGCGCAACGACCCGGCGCTGGGGGTGTTCAACGGCGACATCGGCATCGCCCTGCCGGGGGCGGCGCCGGGGCATGCGCTGCGGGTGTTCTTTCTGCAGGGCGGGCAGCTGCGCTCGGTGGGCGTGGCGCGGCTGGCGCAGGTGGAGACGGCGTTTGCCATGACGGTGCACAAGGCGCAGGGCTCGGAGTTCGAGCACGCGGCGCTGGTGCTGGCCGGGGGCGCGGCCGGGGCGCTGGGGCGGGAGCTGGTCTATACCGGCATCACCCGGGCGCGCAAGGCTTTCACGCTGGTGGCCGAGCGGGCGGGGTTGCTGCAGCAGGCGATTGGGCAGCCGACGCGGAGGGCGAGTGGGTTGGAGTATTTTCTTTCTGATGCTGGTTTTTTGATAGCTGAGGGACGTTGACTGGCTTGGGCTTTTGCTGGTTTTGTTGTCAGGGTTGTTTTGGGCGTGGGGGCCGGGACTCGCCCCGGCGGGCGACTTACTTTCTTGTCGCGCGACAAGAAAGTAAGCAAAGAAGCGCGCCCCTGCATCCTGCGACCCCCGCGCTTTGCAAGCGCGGGGGCAACCTGTGGCAAGGCGCTGGATTGAAGGGGGTAAGCGGGGATGACTCGGGCCAACGCTTCGCTCGGCCTGGGATGGGGAAGAAAGGCAAGGCTCACGCAGAGCACTGTGTGCGCATTGCACCCGGGGCCCGGTTTTCACTCCCTCCCCCTCTGGGGGAGGGTGGGGGTGGGGGCCGGCTGGTGCTACGACCCGAGGCTGCAGAGCACAGCGCGGCTGGCCCCCACCCCTGCCCTCCCCCAAAGGGGGAGGGGGCAAGAAAGAAAGAAAAAGAGCGCGCGCGAGAACACGTCCGCGCGGATTGAAATGCG
>NZ_DAMCAM010000079.1:0-11346 GCF_032059615.1 Melaminivora sp.
TCCAGGAAGCGCTGCGCGTCCAGCGCCGCCATGCAGCCGGTGCCGGCGCTGGTGATGGCCTGGCGATAGGTGTAGTCCTGCACGTCGCCCGCGGCGAATACGCCGGGCACGCTGGTCTGCGTGGCAAAGCCCTGGTGGCCGCCCTGGGTGTGGATGTAGCCACCCTCCATCTGCAGCTGGCCCTGGAAGATGTCGGTGTTGGGCGAGTGGCCGATGGCAATGAAGCAGCCCTGCAGCTGGATGTCCTCGGTGCGACCATCCTCGGTGCTCCTGATGCGCACGCCGGTCACGCCCGAGTCGTCGCCCAGCACCTCGTCCAGGGTGAAGTGGGTCTTGAGTTCGATTTTGCCCTCGGCCACTTTCTCGTGGAGCTTGTCGATCAGGATGGGTTCGGCGCGGAATTTGTCGCGCCGGTGGATCAGCGTGACCTTGCGCGCGATGTTGGACAGGTACAGGGCTTCTTCCACGGCGGTGTTGCCGCCGCCGACCACGCACACGTCCTGCTCGCGGTAGAAGAAGCCGTCGCAGGTCGCGCAGGCCGACACGCCGCGGCCCATGAAGGCCTCTTCCGACGGCAGGCCCAGGTACTTGGCCGAGGCGCCGGTGGCGATGATCAGCGAATCACAGGTGTAGGTGCCGGTGTCGCCCGTGAGGGTGAAGGGGCGCCGGCTCAGGTCCACGGCGCTGATGTGGTCGAAGACGATCTGCGTCTTGAAGCGCTCGGCATGCTGCAGGAAGCGCTGCATCAGCTCCGGCCCCTGCACGCCCAGCGGGTCGGCGGGCCAGTTGTCCACCTCGGTGGTGGTCATGAGTTGGCCACCCTGGGCCATGCCGGTGATGAGCACCGGCTCCAGGTTGGCGCGGGCGGCATAGACGGCGGCGGTGTAGCCGGCGGGGCCGGAGCCGAGGATCATGACTTTGGCGTGTTGGGTGAGGGACATGTTCTTCGTCGTCAGATCAGCGTGGAAGGGTGAAGGAGGGCGCTCGGCCCAGGTCGCCCGGCCATTGTAGGCAGGGGGTTTTCAGCCCGGGGCATCGGGTAAGCTTCGCCCTCTTTCCCGTATGACGTATTCCCTCAATACCCTGAACGCCTCGTCACCGGCCAGGGGTGCGCCCCGCCACGGTGCGGCGCGCTTCGGCCATGAGCTGGTGCTGCTGGCGGGGCTGCTGGCCCTGGTGTTCTGGCTGCTGGCGCTGCTGAGCTATTCCCCCCAGGACGCCGCCTGGTCCACTTCGGGCGTTTCGGGCCACGCCACGTCCAACTGGTTCGGCCGCGTGGGCGCCTGGGTCGCGGACATCAGCTACTTCCTTCTGGGCTTTTCCATCTGGTGGGTGGTCGTCGCCGCGGCGCAGGCCTGGCTGGCGTCGCTTGCCCGCTGGATGCGCGGAGGCGAGGGCGCCGGGCAGCCCTTGCGCCGCCTGGGCCTGTTCTGGCTGGGCCTCGTGCTGCTGCTGCTGGCGGGCAGCGCGCTCGAATGGTCGCGCCTGTACCGCTTCGAGGACCTGCTGCCCGGGCATGCCGGCGGCATGCTGGGCTATATGACGGGCCCCCTGGCGGTGAAATGGCTGGGTTTCACCGGCTCCGGCCTGGTAGGCGTGCTGCTGGTGGTGGTGGGCGCGGCCCTGGTGTTCGGCTTCTCCTGGGGTGGGCTGGCCGAGCGGCTGGGCGCGCGCATCGACGCGCTGGCGCTGGCCGTGCACGCGCTGTTCGAGCGGGTGCGCGACGCCGCGGCGGGCCGGCGCGCGGCACGCGAGCGCGAGCGCCAGGCAGCCGTCCGCGCCGAGCCGGGCCTGCCGGCCTCGCCCGCCTCCGCGCCGCCACTGCACCACGCCGAGCCGGCGGCCGATTCCCTGCCCGACCTGCCCGCGCCGCGCGGTGCCCCTGTGCCCAGGGTGCCGGCTGTCGCGCCGGCAACCCCCGCCCCTGTGCTCCGGCCCGTGCCGGCGGCCCCGCTGCCCGAAACGACGGCGGCACCCGCGGCGCCGGCCATGATCCTGTCCGGACGGCCCGCGCTCCCCGAGCGGCAAAAACCCCTGTTCACCGAGAGCGCCGACGGCGGCCTGCCCCGGGTGGCCCTGCTGGATGCGGCCCAGGCGCGCCAGGAGCTGGTCACGCCCGAGACGCTGGAGATGACCAGCCGGCTGATCGAGAAGAAGCTCAAGGACTTCGGCGTCGAGGTCGAGGTGGTCGAGTCCATGCCCGGCCCGGTCATCACGCGCTACGAGATCGAGCCGGCCACGGGCGTCAAGGGCTCGCAGATCGTCAACTTGGCCAAGGACCTGGCGCGCAGCCTGAGCCTGGTCTCCATCCGCGTGGTCGAAACCATCCCCGGCAAGACCACCATGGCGCTGGAGCTGCCCAACGCCCGGCGCCAGACCATCCGCCTGTCGGAGATCCTGGGCTCGCAGGTCTACCACGACGCCAAGAGCATGCTGACCGTGGGCCTGGGCAAGGACATCGTTGGCAGCCCGGTGGTGGCCGACCTGGCCAAGATGCCGCACTGCCTGGTGGCCGGCACCACCGGTTCGGGCAAGTCGGTGGGCATCAACGCGATGATTCTGTCGCTGCTCTACAAGGCCGAGGCGCGCGACGTGCGCCTCTTGATGATCGACCCGAAGATGCTGGAGATGAGCGTCTACGAGGGCATCCCGCATCTGCTGGCGCCTGTGGTGACCGACATGAAACAGGCCGCCCATGGCCTGAACTGGTGCGTGGCCGAGATGGAGCGGCGCTACAAGTTGATGAGCAAGCTGGGCGTGCGCAACCTGGCCGGCTACAACACCAAGATCGACGAGGCACGGGGCCGCGAGGAATCCATCTCCAACCCCTTCAGCCTGAACCCCGAGGCGCCCGAGCCCCTGGAGCGCCTGCCGCACATCGTCGTCGTGATCGACGAGCTGGCCGACCTGATGATGGTCGTGGGCAAGAAGATCGAAGAACTGATAGCCCGCCTGGCGCAGAAGGCGCGCGCCGCCGGCATCCACCTGATCCTGGCCACGCAGCGCCCGAGCGTGGACGTGATCACCGGCCTGATCAAGGCCAACATCCCCACGCGCATCGCCTTTCAGGTCAGCAGCAAGATCGACAGCCGCACCATCCTCGACCAGATGGGCGCCGAGGCGCTGCTGGGCATGGGCGACATGCTCTACATGGCCAGCGGCACGGGCCTGCCTGTGCGCGTGCATGGCGCCTTCGTCTCGGACGAGGAGGTGCACCGCGTGGTCGATTACCTGAGGACACAAGGGGAGCCGGACTACATCGACGGCGTGCTGGAAGGCGGTAGCGTCGAGGATGAGGGCGCGGGCGGCCTGGGCGACGGCGGCGAAGGCTCCGGCGACGAGCAGGACCCCATGTACGACCAGGCCGTCGAGGTGGTGCTCAAGGACCGCAAGGCCAGCATCTCCTACGTGCAGCGCAAGCTGCGCATCGGCTACAACCGCTCGGCGCGGCTGCTGGAGGACATGGAAAAGGCCGGCCTGGTCAGCGCCCTCACCTCCAACGGCCAGCGCGAGGTGCTGGTGCCTGCCCGCAGCGAATAGGACGCATGACCTTGAAAAAGTTTCTGATCACTACATTTTTGATAGCTGCAGGTGCGCAGTGCGCCTGGGCTGACGGGCTGAAAAGCCTGGAAGATTTCATGAAGGGCGCGCACAGCGGCAGCGCCGATTTCACCCAGACCGTGACGGCGCCGGCCAAGGACGGCCAGGCCGCGCGCAGCAAGCAAAGCAGCGGGCACTTCGCCTTCCAGCGCCCGGGGCGCTTTCGCTTCGAATACCGCAAGCCCTTCGAGCAGACCATCGTCGCCGACGGCAGCACGCTGTGGCTCTACGACGCCGACCTGAACCAGGTCACCCAGCGTGCCCAGGACAAGGCCCTGGGCGCCACGCCTGCGGCGCTGCTGGCCTCGGCCCCCAACCTGGCCGCGCTGCGCGCCGATTTCACGCTGGAAAACGCCCCCGACGAGGGGGGGTTGCAGTGGGTGCGCGCCACGCCCAAGGCCAGCGACGGGCAGATCCGCGGCGTGCGCGTGGGTTTCGATGGCGCGCGGCTGGCGGTGCTGGACATCGAGGACAGCTTCGGCCAGCGCTCGGTCATCCGCTTCGCGCAGATGCAGCTCAATCCGCAGCTGCCGTCGGGCACCTTCAGCTTCAAGACACCGGCCGGAGCGGACGTGCTCAGGCAGTGAGGGCCGGCGCTACGCCAGGCCCATGCCCCGTGCCCGCAGGGCGGCTTCGGCGCGGCTGCCAATGTTGAGCTTGCGGTAGATGTGCTTGACGTGGTCGCCCACCGTGTGCCGTGAAATGCCCAGGATGTCGGCGATGTCGGCCAGGCGCACGCCCTGCGCCAGCAAGCCCAGCACCTCGCGCTCGCGGCTGCTGAGCTGTCCACGATCGTCTGCCGGCCGGGGCGCAGGCGGCGCCGGCTGGAAATGGCGCAGCAAGCGGCGTGCAATGGCTGGCGACAGCGGCGGCTGACCCCGCGCGATACCCTGCAGCTGCTGGGCCAGCCAGCCTGTGGGGTGGTCCTTGAGCAGATAGCCTTGCGCGCCCGCTTGCAGCGCCAAAAACAGTTGTTCGTCGCCGTCGTGGATGGTGGCGACGACGACGGCGCAGTGCGGCTGATGGCGCGTGAGCAGGTCGATCACTTCGCAACCATGGCCATCGCCCAGGGCGAGGTCGATCAGCGCGAGGTCGAACACCTCGTGCGACAGCACTGCCCGGGCTTCGGCCACGCTGGCGGCGCAGGTGCAGCAGGCGCGGGGAAAGGCGGCCCGCACTGCGGTCCCGAGCAGGGCCAGTGCGTCGGGCAGATCGTCGACGAGCAAAACGTTCTTCATGAAAGGCGTGGAAGGTCGCCAGGCACGGACAGCGGCAGCCGGATGGACAGCTCGGCCCATCCGTCTTGCGCCTGCCGGATGTGCAGCTGGCCATCGTAGGGGATCAGCCGCTGGCGCATGCCGCTCAGTCCCCGACCGGCAGGCCAGTTGCCGGGCTCGCCGACATCGCCATCGTGGCGTAGCTGGATGTCCAGCACATCGCCCGGCCGCAGGGCGATGGTCACCGAGACGCGCCGTGGCCGCGCGTGGCGCAGTGCGTTGGACAGGCCTTCGCGCAGGACGCGTTCGAGCGCGGCCCGGTGCCGCGCGGGCAGCAGCAGCTCCCGCGCTGAAGCGGGGTCATCGGTGGACCAATGCAGATCCGCACCCGCGGCCTCGCAACGCGCCTCGGCTTCGGCGCGCCAGTCGCCCAGGGCGTCGGCCAGGGGTGCATCGCACACGTCCATGGTGTGCAATGCGGTGCGCAGGTCGTGCATGGCGGCACGCGCGAGCTCGGCCAGCTCGGGCGAACTGGCACGGTGGATCAGCATCAGCAGACGCGCGCCGACGTCGTCGTGCATGTCACGCGCGATGCGCTGGCGCTCCTCGCGGGCGCCAAGCTCGTAGGCCGTACGCCCCGCGCGCGCCTGGTCCATGAGCTGGCACAGAGCATCCAGAAAAGTGATGTCCTTGCTGGAGAACAGGCGCCTGCCCTGCGCCGGGTAGCGCATCAGCCGCCCCTGCATGCCGCCACAGGCCGGCACCTGCAGCGCCAGCCCGTCGTCTCGCACCTGCACGCCTCCTGGCTCCTGCGGCCCGCTGCTCTGCAGGTCCAGGGGTGCGTAGAGGCGGCGCAGCAAATCGTCCCAGAGCGACTCCTGTCGCGCCCGCGAAGGCTGCAACGCGATACGCACCACGTCGGGCATGGCGTCCTGGATGCGCTGCCTCGGGTCGGGCGCCAGGCGCTGCCACAGCCATTGCCGCGCCGGGAAATACAGCACGCCGCAAAGCCATAGCGACACGCCCAGCGCCGCCGTGGAGGACCAGTCCAGCAATGCGATGAGCGCCGCGTCCACGGCCACCAGCGCCAGGGCCCCGCCGACCCACAAAAGCATGCGCAGCGCCCATTCGTCCAGTTCGAACAGGCGGTGGCGCCGCAGGCCCAGGGCGATGCCCACGTAGATGAACAGGAAGAAGCCGAAGGCGTAGCCCTGGGGTACCGCGGGCAGCCAGCCGAGCGCTGTGGTGGCGATGACGAGCGTGATGAACAGGCCGCTGCCGACCAGCATCGAAAGGCTGAGCCAGCGCAGCGCGGCACGCCCCAGGGCATCGCCCCGGGTACGACGCCACTGCACGCCCGCCAGCGCCGCCGCCAGCAGCATCTCGATCATGACGGCCAGGCGCATGCCCAGGTCCGGCGACGGCGGCAGGCGCAGCAGGTCCGCCCACCACCACAGGGAAAAGCCGGCCAGTGGCAGGGCCAGCCAGGCCGGGCGCACCAGGGGCCGTGGATGGACTAAAAAAATGCCGACCAGCGCTGCGCCAAACAGGGCCGCGCCGTACAGGTTGATGGCGCTCAGGGTCGAAAACAGGCCCTGCGGCAAGGCCAGCTCGCGGCTGCTGTAGACGGCGGCCGGCATGGCGAACAGTGGAAAGCACAGGCCGGTTACGCCGAACAGGGTGGCTCCCCAGTCGCGGGGACGCAGGGCCCAGACCCAGCAAGCGATCAGGCAGCCCAGTGTGGAAACCGCTGCCTGGAACCAGAAGACCGCTGGCAGGCTGCGCAGGGGTCGCCGCTGTGGCGACACGTACGTTAGGACTGGCTCGGCCCCGGGCGTGGCGCGCCAGGACACCGCCACCACCGGGGACTGCAGCACGCGCGCCAGCCGGCCCTGGCGGTCGAAGAAATCGTCCATCTGCGCGTAGCTTGCGAGCGCATCGGGGTCTTCGATCAGGTCCTGCGCCTGCACAGGCATGGCAGGCGAACCAGGCAGGCCCAGGGCCAGCAGTTGCGCCCCGACCGGCAGGGGCGGCGAAGGGGCCTGGCTGCGCACGACGTGCACCTGCTGCTGCGGGCCGGGCGCCAGTTCCAGCCCCAGCCAGGGCAGCTGCCGTGCCAGCGCCACTGCGAGCAGCGTGGCACCCAGGCAGTAGCCCAGGGCAATGAAGAGCCGCAGCGAAGGGGGATGTGCGTACACGGCAGAGCGGCGCCTCCCCCGCGAACGCGGGATTGCCGCCCGGGAGCGGCGCCGGAAGAATGGTTGGGCTGTGCATACTTTATGGAAAGGACAAGACATGCGCCATCCTTATTTCTCACCGGTACGCCGCCCATCGCTTTGGGCGGGTGCGGGCCTTCTCGCCATGGGCCTTGCCGGCTGCGGCGGCGGCAGCGACGGAACCGCCGCGGGTCCGGCGGCGGGCGCCGCGCCGTCCGCGCCGGTGGTCACCACGCTTTCGGGCACGGCGGCAACCGGCGCCCCCATCCAGGGCGGCGCCGTACAGGTGCTGTGCCGGGGTGCTTCGGCGCCGCTGCTGGCCACCACCAGCAGCACCGGCACATGGGAGGTGGACACCACGGGCCAGACACTGCCCTGCGCGGTGCGCGTGCAGGGCGGAAACCTGCCAGCGGGGCAGGCCTACCATTCGGTGGCCCTGCGTTTCGGCAACACCAACGTCACGCCGCTGACCGATCTCATGGTGGCGCACCTGGCAGGGCAGAGTCCAGCTGTCTGGTGGGGCAACAGCGGTCCCGTGGACTGGAGCGTGGCGACGGCCAACGCACTGGAGCAGTCGCTGCAGTCCCTGCGCAAGGCGCTGGGGCTGGACGCCCTCCACGGCATCGACCCGGTTGCAGACGTGTTCAAGGCGCAACGCCAGGACGCCATGGACGATGTCCTGGAGGCGCTGCGTCTGGCCCTGGAACGCCTGGGCATGAGCTACCAGACGCTGCTCGCCTCGGCCGCCACGGTGGATTTCAGCATGCCGGACAGCTTCCGCGTCACCCTGAGGGAGACCCACCATAGTGTCACCGTCTCCCCTGGCGGCGTAGTGGTCGACGGCCCTTCTGGCGGCAGCCACACGCTGACGCTCAACGTCACCGCCAGCGGTTTCGCGATGCCCCCCGTGGTCGTGCGCAACGTGCCCATGCCGACCTCCCAGGAGGAGTTTTGCGGCTGGGTGAACGACCCGGCCAATCCCCAGGGCCTGTCACAGACCATGCAGGGTGCTTCCGGACGGGTGGATATCAGGAGCTGCTCCTTCAGCGGGAGCGTCGGACGGATCAGCGCCGTGGTGGTGGTGACCTCACCGATCTCCACGTCCATGCCCTACGACGTGGTCTACACCTATCAGTAAGCGCCTGGCGCCAGCGCCTCGGCCACCCGCGCGCGTACCAGCGCCAGCACCTCGGCCTCGAACCAGGGGTTGTGCTTGAGCCAGCCGTTGTTGCGCGGGCTGGGGTGGGGCAGGGCGATGACCGGCGCGTCGGGCGTGGCGATGCTGGCACGCACCACCTCGCCCAGTGGCCGGCCGCGCAGCTGCGGCAGGTGCCAGGCGATGGCGTACTGGCCCACCGCCACGGTCAGCGCGATGCGCGGCAGCAGCGCCAGCAGCGGCGCGCGCCAGGTGGGCGCGCACTCGGGGCGCGGCGGCGCGTCGCCCGAGGCGCCCTTGCCGGGGTAGCAGAACCCCATGGGCGCGATCGCCACGCGCGCGGGGTCGTAGAACAGCTCGCGCGGCAGCTGCAGCCAGTCGCGCAGGCGCTCGCCACTGGCGTCGTCGAACGGCACGCCCGTGGCGTGCACCTTGCGTCCCGGGGCCTGGCTGGCGATCAGGATGCGCGCGCCGCTGCCGGCCTGCAGCACCGGGCGCGGACCCAGGGGCAGGTGCGGCGTGCACAGGGTGCAGGCGCGGATGCGCGGCAAGAGCTCATCGAGCGCGGCCTGTGTGGCGGAAGGCGAGGCGGAGGCAGGCAAGGGAGAGCTTTCGGAAAGCGGCCATTGTGGGGCAGGACGGCGCGCCGTGCCGCTACCATGGCAGAGCACGCGCCGTGCCTGCGGGCACGGCGTGTCCAGCCGCCGCACCACCTTTTTCTCTCCCGTGAAAGCCTCTCCCGTTGCCCTCCACCAACCCCTGGCCGAGCGCCTGCGCCCGCGCTCGCTCGGCGAGGTCATCGGCCAGCAGCACCTGCTCGGGCCGGGCAAGCCGCTGCGCCTGGCGTTCGAATCGGGCCGGCCGCACAGCTGCATCCTGTGGGGCCCGCCGGGCGTGGGCAAGACGACCATCGCGCGGCTGATGGCCGAGGCGTTCGACGCGCAGTTCATCAGCATCAGCGCCGTGCTGGGCGGCGTCAAGGACATCCGCGAGGCGGTGCAGCAGGCCGAGGCCGCGCGCGACGGGCTCATGGCGCAGCGCACCATCGTCTTCGTCGATGAGGTGCACCGTTTCAACAAGAGCCAGCAAGACGCCTTTTTGCCGCACGTCGAGAGCGGGCTCTTCACCTTCGTTGGCGCCACCACCGAGAACCCGTCGTTCGAGGTCAACTCGGCCCTGCTGTCGCGCGCCACGGTGTACGTGCTGCAGCCGCTCACGAGCGCCGACATGGAGCAGATCATCGGCCGGGCCCGGCAGGCGCAGGCGCTGCCGGCCATCGAGGACGCGGCGAGACAGCGCCTGGTGGCCTACGCCGACGGCGACGCGCGGCGCCTGCTCAACCAGCTCGAGACGCTGGCCGTGACGGCCGAGCAAAGCGGGCTGTCGTGCATCACCGACGAGTGGCTGCTGTCGGTGCTGGGCGAGCAGATGCGCCGCTATGACAAGGGCGGCGAGCAGTTCTACGACACCATCAGCGCACTGCACAAGTCGGTGCGCGGCTCCGACCCCGACGCCGCGCTGTACTGGCTGGTGCGCATGCTCGATGGCGGCGCCGACCCGCGTTACCTGGCCCGGCGCATCATCCGCATGGCCTGGGAAGACATCGGCCTGGCCGACCCGCGCGCCATGCAGATCACCAACGACGCGGCCCAGACCTATGAGCGCCTGGGCAGCCCCGAGGGCGAGCTGGCGCTGGCGCAGGCCGTTCTCTACCTGGCCATGGCACCCAAGAGCAACGCCGGCTACGCCGCCTACAACAAGGCGCGCGCCTTCGTGAAGGCGGGTGGCACGCACCCCGTGCCGCTGCGCCTGCGCAACGCCCCCACGGCGCTCATGAAGCAGCTCGACTACGGCCGCGGCTACCGCTACGCGCACGACGAGGAGGGGGGCTTCGCCGCCGGCGAGAGCTATCTGCCCGATGGCATGGCGCCGCCCGGCTTCTACCAGCCCGTGCCGCGCGGCCTGGAGATCAAGATCGGCCAGAAGCTCGAGGAGCTGCGCGCGCGCAACGCCGCGTCGGCGCCGCCCGGGGACTGACCCTCCAGCCCCTCCTTCAAGGGAAAACCCCGCCGGCGCCGTGCGCGGAAGTTCACCGCAGGCGTGACAGAATTTCATCCTGAAACCCGCGCAGTCCCTTGCCTGGCGGGTTTTTTATTCGCCGGCGGGCGGCCCACAAGGCTGCGCCGAGAACTGCTGTCTGCCGGTTGCGCGCGTCACCCACGAAGGACTCGACTTATGGACATCCTGCTGCAACAGATCATCAACGGTCTGGTCCTCGGCAGCATGTACGCCTTGATAGCCCTGGGCTACACCATGGTGTACGGCATCATCCAGCTCATCAACTTCGCCCACGGCGAGGTGCTGATGATCGGCGCGCTCACCAGCTGGAGCTGCATCGGCCTGATGCAGCAGGCCATGCCCGGCGCGCCGGGCTGGGCCATCCTGCTGCTGGCCACGCTGATCGCCTGCGTGGTGGCGGCGGCGCTCAACTTCGTCATCGAAAAGGTGGCCTACAAGCCGCTCAGGAACAGCCCGCGCCTGGCGCCCCTGATCACCGCCATCGGCATGTCGCTCTTGCTGCAGACGCTGGCCATGATCATCTGGAAGCCCAACTACAAGCCCTACCCGACGCTGCTGCCGGCCACGCCCTTCCAGCTCGGCGGCGCCGTCATCACCTCCACGCAGATCCTGATCCTGGGCGTGACGGTGGTGGCGCTGTCGGCCATGGTGTACCTCGTCAATTACACGCGCCTGGGCCGCGCCATGCGCGCCACGGCCGAGAACCCGCGCGTGGCCGCCCTCATGGGCGTCAAGCCCGACATGGTCATTTCGGCCACCTTCATCATCGGCGCGGTGCTGGCGGCTATCGCCGGCATCATGTATGCCTCCAACTACGGCACGGCGCAGCACACCATGGGCTTTCTGCCCGGGCTCAAGGCCTTCACGGCGGCGGTGTTCGGCGGCATCGGCAACCTGGCGGGCGCGGTCATCGGCGGCATCCTGCTCGGGCTGATCGAGGCCATCGGCTCGGGCTACATCGGCACGCTCACGGGCGGGGTGCTGGGCAGTCACTACACCGACATCTTCGCCTTCATCGTGCTCATCATCATCCTCACGCTGCGCCCCTCGGGCCTGCTGGGCGAGCGCGTGGCCGACC
>NZ_DAMCAM010000080.1:0-11019 GCF_032059615.1 Melaminivora sp.
TGACGGCCCGCCAGATCGAAGCCGCGCGCCGCGCGATTTCCCGCCACGTCAAGCGCGGCGGCCGCATCTGGATCCGCGTGTTCCCGGACAAGCCCATTTCCACCAAGCCCGCCGAAGTGCGTATGGGCAACGGCAAGGGCAACCCCGAGTATTACGTGGCCGAGATCCAGCCGGGCAAGGTCGTGTTCGAGATCGTGGGTGTACCCGAGGAACTGGCGCGCGAGGCGTTCCGCCTGGCCGCTGCCAAGCTGCCGCTGCGCACCACGTTCGTGGCCCGTCAGATCGGTGCCTGAGAAAGAGGATCGATATGACCAAAGCTGCTGAACTGCGCCAGAAGGACGAGGCTGGCCTGAAGGACGAAATCAAGTCGCTGCAAAAGGCCCACTTCGGCCTGCGCATGCAAAAGGCCACGCAACAGCTGGGCAACACGGCGACGCTCAAGAGCACCCGCCGCGACATTGCCCGTGCCAAGACCATCCTTGCCCAAAAGCAAGCCACCAACAAGGCCTAAGGAGCGAACATGACGGAAGCCAAGACAGCCCTCAAGCGCACCCTGGTCGGCAAGGTGGTGAGCGACAAGCGTGCCAAGACCATCACCGTGCTGGTCGAGCGCCGCGTCAAGCACCCCATCTACGACAAGATCGTGATCAAGTCGAGCAAGTACCACGCCCACGACGAGAACGGCGAGTACAAGATGGGTGACACCGTGGAAATCGCGGAAAGCCGCCCTCTGTCCAAGACCAAGCACTGGGTGGCCACCCGCCTGGTGCAAAAGGCCGGTCTGGTCTAAGCCCATGGGTACGCCGCCGCGGCGGCGTCCTGCGAAACGACCCACAATGCGTGGGTCGTTTTTTTTCGTCCCTGTTTTTCAAGGAGATTGCGCATGATCAAGATCGGTGACTCGCTGCCCGCAGCCACGCTCATGGAGTACCAGCACGCCGAGGACGGCACCTGCACCACCAGCGGCCCGCAGCCGGTGGACGTGCAGCAGGCCGCGGCCGGCAAGACCATCGCCCTGTTCGCGGTGCCCGGCGCCTTCACGCCGACCTGCTCGGCGCAGCACGTACCCGGCTATCTGGAGCATGCCGAAGCCTTGAAGGCCGCAGGTGTGGATGAGATCTGGTGCCTGTCGGTCAATGATGCCTTCGTCATGGGCGCCTGGGGCAAGGACCAGCAAACCGCCGGCAAGGTGCGCATGCTGGCCGACGGCGACGCCGCTTTCGCCCGCGCCACCGGCCTGACGCTGGACTTGCACGGCAAGGGCCTGGGCCTGCGCAGCAACCGTTATTCCATGCTGGTCAGGGACGGCAAGGTGGTGCAGCTCAACGTCGAGGCACCGGGCAAGTTCGAGGTCAGCGACGCCGGGACGCTGCTTGGCCAGATGCAGGCTCAGTAAATGTCGGCCTTGAGGTAATGCGCCCCCGCCACCGGGTTGTGGTAGTAAGGCGGGATTTCCTCGAAGCCCAGCTCGGCATAGAGCGCGCGGGCCGCCTCCATGCCGTCCAGCGTGTCCAGCAGCACGCTGGCGTAGCCCGCCTGGCGCGCGGCATCCAGCGTGGCCTCGGCCAGCTGGCGTCCCAGGCCAAAGCCGCGGAACGCCTTGCGCACGAACAGCCGCTTCATCTCGCTGGCGTTGGCGTAGTCGGCCGTATCGAGCGGCCGCAGCGCGCAGCAGCCCGCCAGGGCGCCATCCACCCAAGCCAGCAGCAGGGCGCCGCGCGGGGGCGCGTAGTCGCCCGGCAGCGTCGCCAGCTCTTCGGCGAAATTCTGGAACGACAGGTCGATGTCCAGGCTGGCTGCATATTCTTCGAACAACTCACGCACGGCCTGCGTCTCTTCCGGCAAGACCGGCGAGGACAGCGTGATGGCAGGAGAAGACGGGTTCACGGTGCAAAGATCTGGGCAGACGCCCTGGCTGCAGGTCAAACGCCAAAGTGTAGCCCCGGCCCTCCGCGCGGAGTCAAGCCAGCAGGTCGAGCCGGGACACCCACCACGCGGCAAGCGCGCACAGCAGCAGCACGAGCAGCGCCGCGCCGCGGCTGACGGCGTCATCGCGCGACGGCGGCAGCGGCCGGGGCAGCTGCTTGTCGCCCACCACCATGGGTCCCACGAGGCGGCGCCCACGCACCAGGGCGTAGAAGGCGATGGCCAGCAGGTGCAACGCCACCAGGGCGTAGATCAGGTACTGACCCACTTCGGCGTGGTACCACGTGGCGCGGCCCACCCAGTCGCCCGAGACAAAACGCACCAGCGGCCCGGTGAACGAGATTTCGTCATCGCTGGCCAGCCCGCTGGCCACCTGCAGCGCCAGCACGCCGAGCAGCGACAGCACCGACAGCGCCCCCAGGGGAGAGTGTCCGGCATCGTCGAGCACCGGGTCGCCCCGGCCCCGCAGATAGCGCCACAGCCGCGCCGGCGAGTGCAAAAAACTGGCAAAACGTGACCAACGCCCGCCCACCAGCCCCCAGACGAGGCGAAATGCCAGCAGCGCCAGCATCACGTAGCCCAGGCGCAGGTGCCACTGCATGGCATTGCCACCCACCTTGGCGCTGACCACCAGGGCCACCGTGCAGGCAGCCAGGCTCCAGTGAAACAGGCGGGTGGGCAGGTCCCAGATGCGTACCGTGTGCTGCATGGCAAAAAAAGGGGTAAAAACGTGGGGAACGGGAGGAGACAGGCGATTGTGCCGGGCAGGACCGCACCACGCCGTGGCCCATACCCGAGCAGGACCCGGGTACTTGCCCTGCATCAAACCCCGGCGGCAGGACATACTGCGCGCCGACGCGCCCTGGCTGGCGCACACCCCAACAGAAAGGCTTTTTCAACCATGCGTTCCAAGACCCTCGCCCTCGCTGCAGCCGCCGTCGCCACGGCTGCCCTGTCGCTGCCTGCCGCAGCCCAGTTTGCCAAGCCGGAAGACGCCATCAAGTACCGCCAGAGCACGCTGTTCGTGATTGGCCAGCACTTCGGGCGCATCGGCGCCATGGTCAACGGCAAGATGCCCTACGACGCCGCCGCTGCACAGGCCGATGCCGAGGTCATTGCCGCCCTGTCCGCGCTGCCCTGGACGGCGTTCGGCCCGGGCACCGACAAGGGCGCGCCGACCAAGGCCAGGCCCGAGGTGTGGAGCGACGCGCCCAAGTTCACCGAGCACGCGCAGAAGTTCCAGGCCGAGGCGCCCAAGCTGCTGGCCGCTGCCCGCACCGGCAGCCTGGACAACCTGAAGGCCGCCTTCGG
This sequence comes from Melaminivora sp., assembly GCF_032059615.1. Taxonomy (NCBI): domain Bacteria; kingdom Pseudomonadati; phylum Pseudomonadota; class Betaproteobacteria; order Burkholderiales; family Comamonadaceae; genus Melaminivora; species Melaminivora sp. Next base: position 3,238 of record NZ_DAMCAM010000080.1, read on the forward strand.
CCCCGCCGCCAATAGCTGCAAGGCCTGCCATGACAGCTTTCGGGCGCGTTGACAAGCTATTTTAAAAGTAGCAAACAATCGAGGCCCGTCAACGAGAAAGGCCGATTTCATCCAGGAAAACCGGCCTTTCTCACTGCCCTGGGCGGGGTCTGTGCCCGCTCAGCTTTCGGCCAGCAGCCGCTCGATGAGCCGGTGCAGCTCCGGGAAGTCCGGCGCGCCCACATAGCTCTTGACGATCTCGCCGCGCTTGTTGACCACGAAAGTGGTGGGCGTGAGCTTGATGTCGCCCCAGGCCCGGGCGACGGCGCCGGTGTTGTCGATCGCCACCTTGAAGGGCAGCTTGCGCGTCTCGGCAAAATTGACGACGTAGCTCGGCGGGTCGTAGCTCATGGCTACGGCCAGAGTCTCGAAGCCGCGGTCCTTGTACTTGTCGTAGGTGGCGACGATCTCGGGCATCTCGGCCACGCAGGTGGTGCAGCTGGTGGCCCAGAAGTTCACCAGCGCCACCTTGCCGCGCAGCCCTTCAGTGGTCTGCTGGCTGCCGTCGAGCAGCACGAAGGTCGAGGGCGGCGCCTCATGCACGTTCGAGCGCAGCACCACCGCCGTGCCTACGGCGGCACAGGCGACCAGCACACCCGCCAAAATCCACTTCTTCATCTGCATGACTGTTCCGGCCCTCCTGCGGCCGCGCGCCTGCGTGGCTGGCGGCAATTGTGCCGCAGCGCCCAAGCCCCCATGCGCAGCGAGGCGGGCCGGGGGCGGCCGGCCATAATGCGGCAGATGCTACCGCCTGACATGTCCACGCGCCTCCTGATCATCGCCCACGAGCCCCTGGCCCATGCGCTACGCGAGTGCGCCCTGCATGTCTTTCCGGAATGCGCGCCCGACCTGCAGGCGCTGGATGTGCCGCCCGACGAGCCGCCCGAGGCCACCCTGCTGGCCGCGCGCGCGCTGCGTGCCGGCCAGGGCGACGCGCCCCTGCTGGTGCTGACCGACGTGGTCGGCGCCACCCCGGCCAATGTCGCCCAGCGTCTGGTCGATGGCGTGCATTCGCGCCTGGTGGCCGGCGTCAACCTGCCCATGCTGCTGCGCGCCGTGTGCTACCGCGCCGAGCCGCTGGAGCAGCTCGCCGCGCGCGCCCTGGCGGGCGGCACGCAGGGTGTCGTGCCAGTCGCGGCCAGCGCTCCCCGGCCCTGATCCTCCACCGCTGCCCCTGCTGCCTTCCATGATCAAGCACTCCATCACCATCAGCAACCGGCTGGGCCTGCACGCGCGCGCCTCGGCCAAGCTCACCAAGCTGGCCGGCAGCTACCCGTGCGACGTCTGGATGAGCCGCGGCGAACGGCGCGTGAACGCCAAGAGCATCATGGGCGTGATGATGCTCGCTGCGGGCCTGGGCGCGCAGGTCGAGCTGGAGACCGACGGCGCCCAGGAGCGCGAGGCCATGGACGCGCTCATTGCGCTCATCGAGGACAAGTTCGGCGAAGGCCAGTGAGGCGGGAGGGCCCGGCAATGACGTTCTCCATCCATGGTCTGGCGGTTTCGCGCGGCGTTGCCATCGGGCGGGCGGTGCTGGCGTCCACCGGCCGCATGGAGGTCGTGCACTACTTTATCGAGCCACACCAGGCCGAGGCCGAGATCGGGCGCCTGCGCGAGGCGCGCGACGCCGTCACGCACGAGCTGCAGCGCCTGCAGGCCGAGGTGCCGCCGGATGCACCGCAGGAGCTCGCCGCGCTGCTGGAGGTGCACGTGCTGCTGCTGCAGGACGAGATGCTGGCCAGCGGCGTGCGCCACTGGATCCGGGAGCGACGCTACAACGCCGAGTGGGCGCTGAGCACCCAGCTGGAGGTGCTCTCACGCCAGTTCGACGAGATGGAGGACGAGTACCTGCGCGAGCGCAAGGCCGACTTGGAGCAGGTGGCCGAGCGCCTGCTGCGCCAGCTGCGCGGCAGCGGCATGCAGCTGCCGGGTGGCGTGGACGCGGCGCTGCCGCGCGCCGACGCGCCGCTCGTGCTGGTGGCGCACGATTTGTCGCCGGCGGACATGCTGCAGTTCAGGAAAAGCCCGTTCGCCGGCTTCGTGACCGGAGTCGGCGGGCGTACCAGCCACACCGCCATCGTGGCGCGCAGCATGGACATCCCGGCCGTGGTCGGCGCGCGGGCCGTGGGCCAGCTGGTGCGCCAGGACGACTGGATCATCATCGACGGCGATGCCGGCGTGGTCATCGTGGACCCGGTCCCGCGGGTGCTGGAGGAATACCGCGGGCGCCAGCGGCGCATCGCCCTGGAGCGCGAACGCCTGGTGCGCCTGCACCACACCCCATCGGTGACTGCCGACGGCCAGGCCATCGAGCTGCTGGCCAACATCGAGCAGCCGGCCGACGCGGCGGTGGCGCTGGCTGCCGGGGCCGTCGGCGTGGGGCTGTTTCGCACCGAATTCCTGTTCATGGGCCGCAGCGGCCGCCTGCCTGACGAAGACTCGCAGTACCGCGCCTACCGCGAGGCGGTCGAGGGCATGCGGGGGCTGCCGGTGACCATACGCACGGTGGATGTGGGCGCCGACAAGCCGCTGGACAAGGGCCAGCGCGACAGCACTCTGAACCCGGCGCTCGGCCTGCGCGCCATCCGCTGGAGCCTGGCCGAGCCGCCCATGTTCCGCACGCAGCTGCGCGCCATCCTGCGGGCCGCGGCGCACGGCAAGGTGCGCCTGCTGTTCCCCATGCTGGCGCATCTCTCGGAGATCCGCCAGACGCTGGCGCAGGTGCAGCTGGCACGGGCCGAGCTCGACGCGCGCGGCGCGTCCTACGGTCCGGTGGAGCTGGGCGCCATGATCGAAGTGCCGGCCGCCGCGCTGATGGCGCGCCAGTTTCTCGCGCACTTCGACTTTCTCTCCATCGGCACCAACGACCTGATCCAGTACGCGCTGGCCATCGACCGGGCCGACGAGGCCGTCTCCGAGCTCTATGACCCGCTGCACCCGGCCGTGCTGCGCATGGTGGCGGAGGTCATTGCCGAGGGCGCGCGCGCGGGCAAGCCGGTGTGCGTGTGCGGGGAGATGGCGGGCGACACCGCCCTGACCCGGCTGCTGCTGGGCCTGGGCCTGCGCAGCTTCTCCATGCACCCGGCGCAGGTGCCGGCGGTCAAGCAGGAAGTGCTGCGCGCGGACATCCCGCAGCTGGCCGCCCGGGCGCGCGAGGTGCTGGCGGCGGACGAGCCGGCAACGCAGCTGGCATTGCTGGCTGCCTGAATGTCGGGCCCCTGGATTGCGCTACCTGAAGTGTAGCTATAGCTCTAGGACTGGCGCGGGTTTCGACCGGTTTTGGCTTGAAAATCAAACGCCCGCGGCGTGCGCCTGCTGGTCGGCGTGGTAGCTCGAGCGCACCATGGCGCCCACCGCGGCATGCGAAAAGCCCATGGCATGGGCCTCGCGCTCGAACATCTTGAAGGTGTCGGGGTGCACGTAGCGGCGCACCGGCAGGTGGGCGCTCGAGGGCGCCAGGTACTGGCCGATGGTGAGCATGTCGATGCCGTGCGCGCGCATGTCGCGCATGACCTCGAGGATTTCCTCGTCCGTCTCGCCCAGGCCCACCATGAGGCCGCTCTTGGTCGGCACCTGGGGGTGCAGGTCCTTGAATTTCCTCAAAAGGTTCAGGCTGAACTGGTAGTCCGAGCCCGGGCGCGACTGCTTGTACAGGCGCGGCACGGTCTCCAGGTTGTGGTTCATGACGTCGGGCGGGGCGGCCTTGAGGATGTCCAGCGCACGGTCGTCGCGGCCGCGGAAGTCTGGCGTCAGGATCTCGATCTGCGTGGCCGGCGAGAGCGCGCGCACCTGGCGGATGCACTCGACGAAATGGCCCGCGCCGCCGTCGCGCAGGTCGTCGCGGTCCACGCTGGTGATGACCACGTAGTTGAGCTTGAGCGCGGCGATGGTGCGCGCCAGGTTCAGCGGCTCGTCCTGGTCCAGCGGGTCCGGGCGGCCGTGGCCCACGTCGCAGAACGGGCAGCGGCGCGTGCACTTGTCGCCCATGATCATGAAGGTGGCCGTGCCGTTTCCGAAGCACTCGCCGATGTTCGGGCACGACGCCTCTTCGCACACCGTGTGCAACTTGTGCTCGCGCAGGATGCTCTTGATCTCGTAGAAGCGCGTGGAGGGACTGCCGGCCTTGACGCGGATCCACTCGGGCTTCTTGAGCACCTCGGCCTGCTCGACCTTGACGGGGATGCGCGCCAGCTTGGCGCCCGCCTTCTGTTTGGCTGATGGGTTGTAGGCAGGGGCGGGCTGGGCTTCGCGGACGACTTCGGAGGTGCTCATGGCGGGCGGTGCGGGCAGGCGGCGGACAGGAAAATGCAGGGGCGCGCTCGCCTGGCGGCCGCCGGCCGTCAGGGAGCCAGGCGCCGGGCGAGCTGCGTGCCGAGTACGGACGCAGCCTCGTCCCAGGACGCGTGGACGCCGATTGTAGAAAGGTCCACTGTGGCCAACCCCGCATAGCCGCAAGGGTTGATGCGCGAGAACGGCTCCAGGTCCATGGCCACGTTCAGGGCCACGCCGTGGTAGGTGCGGTGCCGCGAAACCTTGATGCCCAGCGCCGCGATCTTGCCGAGGCCCGTGAAGTCGGGCTGCGGCGGGCCGTCGGCCGCGTCGCGCCGCCGAGGCCGCTGCGCCAGCATGGCGTGGCTGAAAGGATCCTGAAGGCGCACGTAGATGCCGGGCGCCCCGGCCACGCGGTGCCCCGTCACACCGAACTGCGCCAGCGTGCGGATCACCGCCTCCTCGATGCGGTGCACGTATTCCTTGACGTAGTAGCCCGTGCGCTGCAGGTCCACCAGCGGATAGGCGACGACCTGGCCCGGGCCGTGGTAAGTGACCTGGCCGCCCCGGTTGGTAGCGACGACCGGAATCTCGCCGGCTGCCAGGATGTGATCGCTTTTGCCCGCCAGCCCTTGTGTGAAGACGGGGTCATGCTCGCAAATCCATAGCTGGTCGGCGGTGTCGACATCCCGCCCGGCGGTGAAGTCCTGCATGGCGGCGAGGGTGCGGGCATAGTCCGCCCGGCCCAGGAGGCGCGGCTGCATGGGCCTTGCGCGCTACAGCACGACCTTGACCATGGGATGGCTGCTCAGGGCGCCATACAGGCCGTCGAGCTGCTCGCGGCTGGTCGCGGTGATGGTGATGGTGATGCCCTGGTAGTTGCCCGCGCGGCTCTCGCGCAGCTCCACCGTGGCCTCGTCGAAGGCCGGGTCGAAGCGCCGTGCCACCTCCACGATGGCAGGAACGAAGCCCGGGTCCTTGGCGCCCATGATCTTGATGGGGAACTGCGACGGGTATTCGATCAGCGAGTCCTTGCGCGGGTCGGGGGCGCTGGCGCCGTCGGGTGTGGCGGTGGTGTTCATGGGGCTTTCCGGGAGAGGGGTCTGCGCCGCGCAACGCGCCGGCAGGGACGGGTCCATCCGGCCATTGCGGATGAGCCGGGGTTTGTACTTATAATGCGAGGCTTTGCGAGAAGTTCCGGCCTGACTTGTAGGAGTGATCCGGCAGATGAAGTCAGCAGACCCGCAGGCCGAAACTGAGGACGTCCAGGACGACTTCAAGGCCCTCAGCGCCGAAGAAGCCGTCCGGTGGCGCCAGCGCCACCGGATGCTGTCGCCCTGGCGCATCGTCGCCCTGCAGGCCGCAGCCACCGTGCTGGTGGCGCTGGCAGGCTGGGCCTGGAGCGGCAATGCCGCCACGGCCTGGTCGGCCGGCTACGGTGGGCTGGCCGTGGCGCTGCCCACGGCGCTGCTGGCGCGCGGAGTGCAGCGCAGGCGCGAGTCGGCCGGTGCGGCGATGGTGGCCCTGATGGGCTGGGAGTTGGTCAAGATTGTTCTGACCGTCGCCATGCTGGCGGCGGCGCCCCGGCTGGTGCCGGGCCTGAGCTGGCTGGCACTGCTGGTCGGCATGGTGGTGGTGATGAAAACGTACTGGATCGCGCTCCTGGCGCGCCCCGGTGTCCGAAAAACCGTTTGACATTGAGAGAAGAGTTGCCCGATGGCCGCAGATGCGAACGCCCCGACTGCAAGTGAATACATCGTTCACCACCTGCAGCACCTGCAGAACGTCAAGCAGGGTTTCATCGTTGACTTTTCCGTGGTCAACATCGACTCCATCGTCGTCGGCATCGTGCTCGGTGCGCTGATGCTGCTGGTGCTGCGCTCGGCTGCCAGCAAGGCCACCTCGGGCGTGCCCGGTCGCTTCCAGGCAGCCGTGGAGATCCTGGTCGAGATGGTGGACAACCAGGCCAAGGCCAACATTCACAACGCCGAGAGCCGCAAGTTCATCGCCCCCCTGGCGCTCACCGTGTTCGTCTGGATCTTCCTGATGAACGCCATGGACATGCTGCCCGTGGACTTGCTGCCGGTGCTGTGGCAGGGCGCCACCGGCGACTCGCACGCCGTGCTGCGTGTCGTGCCCACGGCCGACCTGTCCACCACGCTGGGCCTGTCCTCCGCCGTGCTGCTGCTGTGTTTTTATTACAGCATCAAGGTCAAGGGCCTGGGCGGCTGGATCCACGAACTGTTCACGGCCCCGTTCGGCACCAGCAAGAACCCGGTCTTCGCCGTCATCCTGGGCATCGTGAACTTCGCGATGCAGATCATCGAATACGTTGCCAAGACGGTCTCGCACGGCATGCGACTGTTCGGCAACATGTACGCTGGTGAGTTGGTGTTCTGCCTGATCGCCCTGATGGGTGGCGCGGCTGCCATGTCGCTCTCTGGTGTGTTGCTCCCCGTGGGGCACATCATTGCGGGCTCTATCTGGGCGATCTTCCACATTCTGATCATCACCCTGCAGGCCTTCATTTTCATGATGCTGGCGCTGATCTACCTCGGCCAGGCGCATGACGCTCACTGAGCTTTTTCGTTTCCCTTCTCCCTTCAACCTTTCTTTCTTTTCATCCTAGGAGTCATCATGGAAAACATTCTCGGCCTCGTCGCTCTGGCTTGTGGTCTGATCGTGGGTCTGGGCGCCATCGGCGCCTCGATCGGTATCGCCCTGATGGGTGGCAAGTTCCTGGAATCGTCGGCTCGCCAGCCCGAGCTGATCAACGAACTGCAGACCAAAATGTTCATCCTGGCCGGCCTGATCGACGCGGCCTTCCTGATCGGCGTGGCCATCGCCCTGCTGTTCGCTTTTGCCAACCCCTTCGTCCTGGCCTAAAGCACTCCTTCAACGCCCCGAATAGAAAGGTGTTGCCGTGAGTATCAACGCGACCCTGTTCGTTCAGGCCATCGTCTTTTTGATCCTGGTGTGGTTCACGATGAAGTTCGTGTGGCCCCCGATCGCCAAGGCGCTGGATGAGCGAGCCATGAAAATCGCCGATGGTCTCGCCGCTGCCGACCGTGCCAAGACCGAGCTTGCCGCCGCCGATCAGCGCGTCAAGCAGGAACTGGCCGCCGCCAGCAACGAAACCGCAACGCGCCTGGCCGATGCCGAGCGCCGCGCCCAGGCCATCATCGAAGAGGCCAAGGCACGCGCGGGCGACGAAGGCAACAAGATTGTCGCCGCCGCCCGGGCCGAGGCCGAGCAGCAGGCCGTGCAGGCCCGCGAAGCCCTGCGCGAGCAGGTGGCGGCCCTGGCCGTCAAGGGTGCCGAGCAGATCCTGCGCAAGGAAGTCAACGCCAGCGTGCATGCCGATCTGTTGAACCGCCTCAAGACCGAGCTGTAAGGTAGGAGCAAATTAATGGCTGAACTCGCCACCATTGCCCGCCCTTACGCCGAGGCGCTGTACCAGGCCTGCACCGACGC
>NZ_DAMCAM010000081.1:0-10563 GCF_032059615.1 Melaminivora sp.
AGCAAGCCGACGCTGTACTACTACGTCAAGAACAAGGACGAGATCCTGCTGGCCTGCGTGAAGAAGGGGCTGGACATGACGCTGGAAGGCATCGAGGCCTCGCGCGCGGCCGGCGGCAACGCGGTGGACCAGCTGCGCGCCTGCATGCAGGTCTATGCCGGCATCGTCATGCAGCCCTTCGGCATGTGCCTGATCCGCGTGGGCGACGAGGAGGTGCCCGAGCCTGCGCGCACCGAGCTGCGCCGGCTCAAGTCCGAGATCGACCTGGCGTTTCGCCGCTTGGTGGCGCAGGGCGTGGAGGAGGGCCTGCTGCACCCGTGCGACCCGAAGATGACGGCCTTCGTCATTGCCGGAGCATTGAGCTGGATTGGGCGCTGGTACCAGCCGCAGGGCAGCTACGCGCCTGAAGACGTGGCCCGGCAGTGCATCGAAACGCTGCTGCGCGGGGTGCTGGTGCCAGAGTCGACGAAGGATGCGGGAAAGCCAGCGAAAACTGCAGAAAAAGGAGCTGAGAAACGTTGAAGAACCAGGGGCCGCGTCCCCAGAGGGCAAGGAGCAAGCCCACCGGCGCTGGCTTCATCAGACTCCTTTTTCAATAGCTAACTCTCGTTGTGCCGCAAGGGTTACCGGCGTTTTTAATCAAAAAATCACAGTGCCATGGCAGGCCGCTCGCCCATCCGCGCGCGCCAGCGCAGCAGGTGCGCGTGCCGCTCCTGGGGCTTTTTCTTGACGATGCGGGCAAAGTCCACCGCCACCACGGCCGTGATGTCGGCGACGCTGAAGCGCCCGCCGGCGACGAAGTCGCGCCCTTCCAGTCGTGCATCGAGCAGGTCGAAAAAGTGCTCGATGCGCGCCAGGCCGCGCTCGGCCAGTTGCGGGATCTGCTCGTAGTTCATGGCCCCCGGCAGGGCCCGGCCGGCCATGGCGGGCGCGCTGTTGCGCAGCGCCTCGGCGATGGCCAGCAGGCCGTCGAACTCGGCGCGCCAGTTCCAGCTGGCGATGTCGGCCTTTTCCGCGGGCGTGCCGCCCAGCAGCGGCGGCTCGGGGTAGCGCGCCTCCAGATACGCGGCGATGGCGGCGTTGTCGGCCAGCAGCAGGCCGTCCTCGGTGCGCAGCGCCGGCACGGTGCACTGCGGGTTGACCTGGCGGTAGGCCGCGCCCAGCTGCTCGCCGCTTCTCAGGTCCACCTGCACGGTCTCGTGGGGAACACCTTTTTCCGCCAGGAAGATGCGCGCGCGGCGCGGGCTGGGAGCGGTGGCGCAGTCGTACAGGGTCAGCATGGTTTGGGTCTCCTCGGGTCTGGTCGTTGCAGGGCGCGGGCCGCTCAGGCGCCGGGCTGCAGCTTGTCCTGCGTGCGCGTGTCGAAGTCGCTGGCGTCATGGCGTTCGTGCAGCTGGCTGTCCGGCGCGCCGAAGGTGCGGTTGACACGGCGCCCGCGCTGCACCGCCGGGCGCCGGGCGATCTGCTCGGCCCAGCGCAGCACATGGGTGTATTCCTGCACCTGCAGGAACTCGCCCGCCTCGTACAGCTGGCCCTTGGCGAGCAGCCCGTACCAGGGCCACACGGCCATGTCGGCCACGGTGTAGTCGCTGCCGGCCAGGTATTCGCTCTCGGCCAGGCGCCGGTCGAGCACGTCCATCTGGCGCTTGGCCTCCATGGCGTAGCGGTCGATGGCGTATTCGATCTTGACGGGCGCGTAGGCATAGAAATGCCCGAAGCCGCCGCCCAGGAAGGGCGCGCTGCCCATCTGCCAGAACAGCCAGGACAGGCACTCGGCGCGCCGGGCCGGCTCGGTGGGCAAAAAGGCGCCGAATTTCTCCGCCAGATGGACCAGGATGGCGCCGGACTCGAATACGCGGATGGGCGCGTCCGGGTCGCTGCGGTCGAGCAGGGCGGGGATCTTGGAGTTGGGATTGACGCCGACGAAGCCGCTGCCGAACTGATCGCCCTCGTGGATGCGGATCAGCCAGGCGTCGTACTCGGCGCCGCTGTGGCCCGCGGCCAGCAGCTCTTCAAGCATCACGGTGACCTTGACGCCGTTGGGCGTGCCCAGCGAGTACAGCTGCAGCGGATGGCGGCCCACGGGTAGCTCGCGCTCGTGCGTGGGGCCGGCAATGGGCCGGTTGATGCTGGCGAAGCGCCCGCCGCTGTCCTTGTTCCAGTGCCAGACGGCGGGCGGGGTGTAGGGGGTGGTGGGGTCGGTCATGCGCAAACTCCGAAAAGAACGCCAGGGATGACCGTCTTGTACCCCAGGCCGGCTGCCGCTGCTGCCAGTGCGGCGACAGCAAGGTCGCGGCCGAGCGGCCCTGGCCGCGTGCCTACTCGGCTGCCAGGTCGTCCAGGATCGGGCACTCGGGCCGCTCGTCCCCGTGGCAGCAGCCCACCAGCTGCTGCAGGCTGCGCTGCATGGCCTGCAGGGCGGCGATGCGCTCGTGCAGGCTGGCGATGTGCTTTTGCGCGATCTGCTTGACCTGGCTGCTCGCACGCGCCTTGTCCTGCCACAGGCCGAGCAGGGCGCCAATCTCCTCGATGGAAAAGCCCAGGTCGCGCGCGCGGCGGATGAAGCGCAGGGTGTGCACGTCGGCCTGGCCATATTGGCGATAGCCGCTGCCCGTGCGCGCCACGGGCGCTAGCAGGCCCAGGCTCTCGTAGTGCCGCACCATGCGCGCGGAGACGCCGGCGCGCTCGGCGGCCACGCCGATGGGCACGGGCCAGTGGGTGGCCACCGTGCCCGCGGCAGCCAGTGGGCGGGCCATGCTCAGGCCGCGACCTCGTAGCCCTCTTCGCGAATGGCGTGGGCCAGGGCGTCGCGCGATTTCTCGCTCTCCACGCTGACCTGGCCACTGGCCAGGTCCACGCGCACGATGGCGTCGGTGTCCACTTCGCGCACGGCGTGCACCACGGCGCGCTCGCAGTGGCCGCAGGTCATTCCCTTGACGGTGAATTGGTGTTGCATGGCAGGTTTCCTTTCGGGTGATGGGGAGGACCGGCCTGACGCAAGCCGGATGCACGGATCATGAAGCCTGACATGGTGGCAAAGTCAAGCGGCCGCGCCGGTGCCCGGGCTTGACCCTGCCACGCTGTCAAGGTTTAAGGTGTGGCCATGACCACTGCCGCCCCCGCCCCTTCCGCTGCCGCCACGCTCGACCTGGGCGTGGGCGGCATGACCTGCGCCAGCTGCGTGGCGCGGGTAGAACGCGCGCTGCGCAAGGTGCCCGGCGTGCAGGAGGCCAGCGTGAACCTGGCGACCGAGTCCGTGCACATCCGCTACGACGCGCAGGGCGCCCCCGATCTGCCGGCGCTGGCGCGCCGCGCCATCCGCAATGCCGGCTACGAGCCGCGCAGCCTGGAGCAGGCGCAGGCTGAGCGTGCCGACGATGCGCCCTGGGCCGGCTTTGCCCCGGTGGCGCTGGGCCTGCTGCTGTCGGCGCCGCTGGTGCTACCCATGTTCGGCGACCTGCTGGGCCGGCACTGGATGCTGCCGCCCTGGGCGCAGTTCCTGCTGGCCACGCCGGTGCAGTTCCTGCTGGGGGCGCGCTTCTACCGCGCCGGCTGGCATGCGGCCCGCGCGCTGACCGGCAACATGGACCTGCTGGTGGCCCTGGGCACCAGCGCGGGCTACGGCCTGTCGCTGTGGCTGTGGGCGACGGCGCCCCAGGGCGAGGTGCCGCACCTGTACTTCGAGGCCTCGGCCGTGGTCATCACCCTGGTGCTGCTGGGCAAATGGCTCGAAGCGCGCGCCAAGCGCCAGACCACGGCGGCCATCCGCGCCCTGCACGCGCTGCGCCCCGACGTGGCGCACCTGCTGGGCCGGGACGGCGAGGTGGACGTGCCGATAGCCGAGATCATGGCCGGCGACCGCTTGGTGGTGCGCCCGGGCGAGCGCATCCCGCTGGACGGCACGGTGCTGGAGGGCCACACCCAGGTGGACGAGTCCATGCTGACCGGCGAGCCCCTGCCCGTGGCGCGCGGCGCTGGCGACCCGCTCACCGGCGGCTCCATCAACGGCGAAGGGCGCGTCGTCATGCAGGTCACGGCGGTGGGCGCCGAAACGGTGCTCTCGCGCATCATCCGCCTGGTCGAGGACGCGCAGGCCGCCAAGGCGCCCATCCAGCGGCTGGTGGACCAAGTGGCGGCAGTCTTCGTGCCGGTGGTGCTGGTCATCGCCGTGCTGACGCTGGCCGGCTGGATGCTGGCCGGGGTCGGCGCCGAGAGCGCGCTGATCCACGCCGTGGCGGTGCTGGTCATTGCCTGCCCCTGCGCCCTGGGCCTGGCGACGCCCGCGGCCATCATGGCCGGCACCGGCGTGGCCGCGCAGCACGGCGTGCTGATCAAGGACGCCGAGGCGCTGGAGACGGCGCATCGCGTGGACACGGTGGCCTTCGACAAGACCGGCACGCTGACCGTGGGCCGGCCGGTGCTGACGGCGTTTCACGTGGAACAGGGCGGCGACGAAACCGCGCTGCTGGCCGCGGTGGCCGGCGTGCAAAGCGGCAGCGAACACCCGCTGGCGCGCGCCGTGCTGCAGGCGGCGCAGGAGCGCGGCTTGGCCGTGCCCGAGGCGAGCGGCGTGCGCGCCGTGCCGGGCCGGGGCACCGAGGGCCGGGTGCAGGGCCGGCAGTGGCTGATCGGCAGCCTGCGCTGGCTGCAGGAGCTGCAGGCACCGCTGGGCGCGCTGCAGGCGCGTGCCGAGGAACTGCAACAAGGCGGCGCCACCGTCTCGGTACTGGCCGAGCAGCAGGACGGCAACCCGCCCGTGGCGCGCGCCCTGCTGGCCTTTGGTGACGAGCCCAAGCCCGGCGCGCGCGCGGCCCTGGCGCGCCTGAAAGAGCGCGGCGTGCGCTGCGTGATGATCTCGGGCGACAACCGCGGCGCGGCCGAGGCCATGGCGCGTCGCCTGGGGCTGGACCCCGCAGCGGGCGAAGTCATGGCCGAGGTGCTGCCAGGCGGCAAGGCCGACGCGGTGCGCCAGCTGCAGTCGGGCGGGCACGTGGTGGCCATGGTGGGCGATGGCGTGAACGACGCGCCGGCGCTGGCCGCCGCCGACGTCGGCCTGGCCATGGGCAACGGCACCGACGTGGCCATGCACGCCGCCGGCATCACGCTGATGCGCGGCGACCCCACCCTGGTGGCCGCGGCGCTGGACATCTCGCACCGCACCGTGATCAAGATCCGGCAGAACCTGTTCTGGGCCTTCATCTACAACGTGGCCGGCATCCCGCTGGCGGCGCTGGGTTACCTGAGTCCGGTGGTGGCCGGCGCCGCCATGGCCTTGAGCTCGGTTAGTGTGATGACGAATGCCCTGCTGCTCAAGCGCTGGCGCGGCTGAACCCGGGGGAACAGGACCGGGGGCTCTGGCAAACTGCAACGTTTTGTTGCGCATCAAAGCACTGTCACCCCGCTGCACGCATGCTGGGCCGTGACCGAGCAGGAGACCCGCCCATGAATTTTCTCGCACTGATGCGGATGTTCACCATCCGCACCCGCATGATCGGCGCCATCGCCGTGGTGATGGCGCTGCTGCTGCTGCTGGGGGGCGCCGGCATGCTGGGCATGCTGCGCATCCACGCCCAGAGCCAGGCCTTCATCGCCCAGCCGCACGCCTCGGTGGCGCTGCTGGGCCAGATGCGCGACCAGTTCGCGCGCATGCGCCAGGCCGAGAAGGACATGGTCATCCACTACGAGAGCCCGGCCGACGTGCGCGCCGCCCGCGCTCAGTGGGAGGGCGGCCTGGACGGCGCCATGAAGCTGGTGGCCGACTTCGGCCTGGTGCTGCCGCAGAAGGACCATGAGCTCATCATTGGGCTGGCCCAGGGCCTGCAGAGCTACCGCGAGGAGTTCGCCAAGGTGGCCCAGCAGCTGGAGGAGGGCGGTTTTGAGACCGCCACCCTCGCCAGCCGCGCCAGCGCCCCGGCGGCGGCGCAGTTCGACGTGGCCGGCGGCCACATGCAGGAACTGGACAAGCGCCTGGCCGCCGAGGTGCAAGAGGCCATCGCCGAGGAAGACCGCATCGCGCAGTGGACCAAGTGGCTGTTCGTGCTGGCCGTGCTGCTGTCGGCGGCGGTGGTGGTGCCGCTCACGCTGATGAACATGGCGGCCATCTGCCGGCCGCTGGTGGCGGCGCGCACGGTGGCCCAGGCCATCGCCCGGGGCGACCTGTCGCAGCACCTGGCGGCCGAGGGCCGCGACGAGGTGGCCGACCTGCAGCGCGCCCTGGTCGAAATGCAGCAGGGCCTGAGCGGCATGGTGGCGCAGGTGCGCGACGCCAGCAGCAGCATCGCCACCGCCAGCCAGCAGATCGCCATGGGCAACCAGGACCTGTCCGGGCGCACCGAGCAGACGGCCAGCAGCGCGCAGCAGGCCGTCGCCTCGCTGTCGGAGCTGACCGCCACGGTGCAGCAGACGGCCTCGTCCTCGCAGCTGGCCAACCAGCTCGTCACTTCGGCCTCGGGCAGTGCCTTGCGCGGCGGCGAGGTGGTGCAGCACGCGGTCAGCAGCATGCACGAGATCTCGGGCACCAGCCGCAAGATCGGCGACATCATCGGCCTGATCGACTCCATCGCCTTCCAGACCAACATCCTGGCGCTGAACGCGGCGGTGGAGGCCGCACGCGCCGGCGAGCAGGGCCGGGGCTTTGCCGTGGTGGCCGGCGAGGTGCGCAGCCTGGCGCAGCGCTCGGCCGCGGCGGCCAACGAGATCAAGCAGCTCATCGGCGCCAGCGTGGCCGCCGTGGATGGCGGCGTGCGCCAAGTGGAAGACGCGGGCCGCGCCATGCAGGACATCGTCTCGGGCGTGCAGCGCGTGACCGACATCATTGGCGAGATCAACGCCGCCGCCAGCGAGCAGGCCTCGGGCATCGGCCAGGTCAACGGCGCTGTGGCGCAGATCGACCGCATGACGCAGCAGAACGCCGCGCTGGTCGAGCAGTCGGCCGCGGCCTCGGAGTCGCTGCGCGAGCAGGCGGCCCGGCTGTCGCAGGTGGTGCAGCAGTTCCGCCTGGGGCAGGGCGCCGGCGCAGCGGCGGTGCCCCGGGCCCACGCGGCGCCGGCGGAGCCGCTGGCCGACGCGCCGGCCCGCCTGCGCCTGGTGGGCTAACCCGCGAGCGCCGGGTAGTCCGTATAGCCCCGCGCATCGCCGCCATAGAAGGTGGTGCGGTCCGGGGCATTGAGGGGCGCGCCAGTGCGCAGGCGCTCGACCAGGTCCGGGTTGGCGATGAAAGCACGGCCAAAGGCCACGGCGTCGGCGCGGCCGCTGGCCACGGCCTCGCGGGCCATGGCGCCGTCGTAGCCGTTGTTGACCAGCCAGGCGCCGCGCCCGCCTGCGGCGCGGTAGGCGGCCTGCAGCGCGGCGTAGTCGAAGGGCTGGCCCTCGACCTCGCGCGGCCCGCCGGTCGAGCCCTCGATCACGTGGATGTAAGCCAGGCCCAGGGGCGCGAGCTGGCGCACCAGGTAGTCATAGAGCGGCTGCGGATCGTCGTCCTGAATGTCGTTGGCCGGGGTCACCGGCGACAGGCGGATGCCCGTGCGCCCGCCACCCACGGCGTCGGCCACGGCGCGGGTCACCTCCAGCATCAGCCGGGCGCGGTTCTCGATGCTGCCGCCGTAGTCGTCGGTGCGCTGGTTGGCGCCGCTTTTCAGGAACTGTTCCAGCAGGTAGCCGTTGGCGCCGTGGATCTCCACGCCGTCGAAGCCCGCCGTCTGCACCGCGTTGCGTGCGGCGGCGGCAAAGGTGTGGACGATGCCGGGCAGCTCTTCGGCGGCCAGCGCGCGCGGCGCCGAGGTGGGCGCAAAGCCCGCGCTGCCGTCGCCGCGGTCGAGCAGATAGGTCTTGGTCCGGGCCGTCAGCGCTGAGGCCGACACTGGCGCGCCGCCGTCCGGCTGCAGGCTGTCGTGCGAGATGCGCCCCACGTGCCACAGCTGGCACACGATGGTGCCGCCCGCCGCGTGCACGGCGTCGGTCACGCGCTTCCAGCCATCCAGCTGCTCGCTGCCGTACAGGCCCGGCACGTCGGCGTAGCCCTGGGCCTGGTGGCTGATGGCAGTGCCTTCCGAGATCAGCAGCCCGGCGCTGGCGCGCTGGCGGTAATAGGTGACGGCCAGCTCGCCAGGCACGGCGCCGGGCGAGCGGTTGCGCGTGAGCGGCGCCATGACGACGCGGTTGGCCAGGCGCAGCGCCCCGGCTTCTAACGGATCAAACAGGGTAGTGGTGGTCATGCGGATTTCCGGGGGCGGGGCCAGGCCGCAGCCGCCCGGGCTGCCCTGCCGTGCCCGCCCCTGCAGGAGCGGCCTCAGCCGCGAAAAAACAGGCAAAAACTGCGTTCAACCCTTGCCTGTCAACGGTTCTCAGCTATCAAAAAAATAAACGCCCAGCCTGGGGCAGGCCGGGTCGTTCCTGCCGCTTACTTGAGCAGCCCCTCGGCCTTCATGGCCGCCTGCACGGCCGGGCGCGCGGCCACGCGCTCGCGCCAGGCGGCCAGGTGCTGGAACTGCGAGATGTCCAGGCCCACGTGCTGCGGCCAGTTGGTCACGGTGAACAGGTAGGCATCGGCCACGCTGAAGTGCTCGCCCGTCAGGTACTGCTTGCCGGCCAGCTCGCCGTCGATCCACTTCAGGCGCGACAGCAGCTGCTCGCGCGCGATCGGCTTGTACTCCTCGGGCGTGTTCGGCTTGAACAGCGGCGAGAAGCCCTTGTGGATCTCGGTGCCGATGAAGTTCAGCCACTCCTGCAGGCGGTAGCGCGCCAGCGTGCCATGGGCTGGCGCCAGGTTCTTCTGCGGCGCCTGGTCGGCCAGGTACTGCACGATGGCCGGGCCTTCGCGCAGGCGCGTGCCGTCGTCCAGCTCCAGCACCGGCACGTAGCCCAGCGGGTTGATGGTGTAGAAGTCCGTGCCGTCCTGCAGCTTGTGGCTCTTGGTGCTGGCCAGCACCGGGGTGTAGGCCAGGCCCGCCTCGTGCAGCACGATGTGCGGGGACAGCGAGCAGGCGCCGGGGGAGTAGTACAGCTTCATGCGGATCGTCCTTTCAAGGGGTTTTCAATGTCGGGCCCGCCGTACGGCCGGGCAGCAGGCGGCGGGCCCGGGCGAGCGGGCAGGGCCGGCCGCCCGAAAAGACCGGCCGGTCGCCTCCTGCAGCCGCATGCTATGCGCAAGCGGGGCGCCCTGTCATGCAGGGGCTTTGGCGGGCGGCAGGGTGGCACGCTCCAGCCAGGCGATACGCTGCAGGGCCTCGGCGCGGCTGTCGCCGCACAGTGCCGGGGCGGGCTGCAGGGACTGGCAGACCGCCGGCCGCGAGAGCTGGCCGAACAGTCTGCACCGACCCTGGGCGTCGAGCTGCATGCAGGGCACGCCTGCGGGCTTGCCGCCCTCCATGCCCGGGATGGGCGAGCTGATCGACGGCGCGATGCAGCACGCGGCGCAGCCGGGGCGGCAGTTCATGCGGTGGGGCTTGCGCCCGGGGCGGTCACTGCGCGGGGCCGTGCAGGCGGGCGGTCGCCCACAGCACCTGCTCGACCACCGCGCGCACCTGGTCGCGCTGGGCCGGGTCCGCCAGCTGGCCCGCGTCATCGAAGGCACTGGCCGCGCGGGCCAGGGCGAACTGGCGCGGCGCCAGCCAGCAGCCCAGGTTGACCAGCAGCGGCATGAGCTGGTTGAGCGAGCGCAGGCCGCCCAGCGCGCCGTTGGAGGCGCTGAGCAGCCCCACCACCTTGCCGCCGAAGGGCCGGTTGCCGTCGGACCAGACCGGGTGCCCGGCCACGGGGCTGGAGGCCCAGTCCAGCGTGTTCTTCATCAGGCCGGTGTAGCTGCCGTTGTACTCGGGCGAGCAGATGATCCAGGCGGGATGCTCGTCCATGACCTGCTTCAGGCGCAGCACGTCGGCGGGGGTGCCGCGTGCCTCCAGGTCGGCCTGGTACATGGGGATGTCGTAGTCCGCCAGCTCCAGCACGGTGGCTTCGGCCCCGGCGCCCCGGGCCACTTGCGCGGCCACGCGGGCCAGACGGCGGTTGAAGGATTGCTCGCGGGTGCTGCCCGCGAAGATCAGGATGCGGTGGTTCATGAAGGGCGATTGAAGCACAGCACGCCTCTGCAGGAACGCGGCGTGTTCCACGTGAAACATGCGCGCTTTGTCCGTGCAAAAGGTTGGGGTAGGGCGGCCGCCAGTCTGCAAAGGTCCGTACTCCCGTGGGGCCGGGCCGCGCCCCTGGCCTGGACAGGAGGCAAAGGTGGGAAAATCGCGGGTTTTCCCGGCATTTGCCGCCCGTTTGTTCTTTGCCCTCTGCCATGCTCTATCCCCAGGAATTTGACGTCATCGTCGTCGGCGGCGGCCACGCCGGCACCGAGGCGGCCCTTGCCAGCGCGCGCATGGGCTGCGCCACGCTGCTGCTCACGCACAACATCGAGACGCTGGGGCAGATGAGCTGCAACCCGAGCATCGGCGGCATCGGCAAGGGGCACCTGGTCAAGGAGGTGGACGCGCTGGGCGGCGCCATGGCGCTGGCGACGGACGAGGCGGGCATCCAGTTCCGCACGCTCAACAGCTCCAAGGGCCCGGCCGTGCGCGCCACGCG
>NZ_DAMCAM010000082.1:0-10274 GCF_032059615.1 Melaminivora sp.
CACCACCTGTACCACCGCGACCAGCACTACGTGGTGCAGAACGGCGAGATCGTCATCGTCGACGAGTTCACCGGCCGCCTGATGGCCGGGCGGCGCTGGAGCGAGGGCCTGCACCAGGCCGTGGAGGCCAAGGAAGGCGTGACCATCCAGGCCGAGAACCAGACGCTCGCCTCCATCACGTTCCAGAACTACTTCCGCCTCTACGCCAAGCTCTCGGGCATGACCGGCACGGCCGACACCGAGGCCTACGAGTTCCAGGAGATCTACGGTCTGGAGACCGTGGTCATCCCGCCCAACCGTCCGAGCCGCCGCGACGACCAGCTCGACCGCGTCTACAAGACCACGCGCGAGAAGTACGAGGCGGCCATCGCCGACATCCGCGAATGCCACGAGCGCGGCCAGCCGGTGCTGGTGGGCACGACCTCGATCGAGAACTCCGAAGTCATCGCCGAGCTGCTGACCAAGGCAGGCCTGCCGCACCAGGTGCTCAACGCCAAGCAGCACGCCCGCGAGGCCGACATCGTCGCCCAGGCGGGGCGCCCCGGCATGATCACGATTGCCACCAACATGGCCGGCCGCGGCACCGACATCGTCCTGGGCGGCAACGTGGAAAAGGCGGTCGCAGCGCTGGACGAGGACGAGGCGCTCACGCCCGAGCAGCGCGCCGCGCGCGCCCAGGAGCTGCGCGAGGAATGGAAGCGCGACCACGACAAGGTGGCCGCCCTGGGCGGCCTGCGCATCATCGCCACCGAGCGCCATGAGTCGCGCCGCATCGACAACCAGCTGCGCGGCCGCTCGGGCCGCCAGGGCGACCCCGGCTCCTCGCGCTTCTACCTGAGCCTGGACGACCAGCTCATGCGCATCTTCGCGGGCGACCGCGTCAAGGCCATCATGGACCGCCTGAAGATGCCCGACGGCGAGGCCATCGAGGCGGGCATCGTCACGCGCAGCATCGAGTCGGCCCAACGCAAGGTGGAGGCGCGCAACTTCGACATCCGCAAGCAGCTGCTGGAGTACGACGACGTCGCCAACGACCAGCGCAAGGTCATCTACCAGCAGCGCAACGAGATCCTGGACGCGCCCGAGCTGGCGCAACTCATCGACGCCATGCGCGACGACTGCCTGGCCGACGTGGTGCACCAGTACGTGCCGCCGGAGTCGGTGGAGGAGCAGTGGGACCTGCCCGGCCTGGAGAAAGCCCTGGCAGCCGACTGGCAGATCGAGCTGGCACTGCAAAAGGACGTGGAGGGTTCGGACTCCGTCACCGACGAGGACATCCTCGAGCGCGTGCAGGCCGCCGGCCGCGACGTCTTCCAGGCCAAGGTGGCGCTGGTGGGCCAGGAAAGCTTCGTCCAGTTCGAGCGCATGGTGCTGCTGCAGAGCTTCGACAGCAACTGGCGCGACCACCTGGCGGCGCTGGATTACCTGCGCCAGGGCATCCACCTGCGCGGCTATGCGCAAAAGCAGCCCAAGCAGGAGTACAAGCGCGAGGCCTTCGAGCTGTTCCGCCAGCTCATCGACCAGGTCAAGAACGAGGTCACGCGCATCATGATGAGCGTGCAGATCCAGTCCAACGACCAGCTCGACGAGGCCGCCCAGGCCATGGAGCAGCGCGGCGAGGGCAGCATCGCCAACGTGACTTACAGCGCGCCGGACGAAAGCGGCAACCCCCAGGCCCGGTCGGGCGACGCAGGAGCGGCGCAGGACGAGGCAGCGCTGGCCAGCCCCGGTACGCGCGTGGGGCGCAACGACCCCTGCCCCTGCGGCAGTGGCAAGAAGTACAAGCAGTGCCACGGCAAGCTCAGCTGAGCAGCCGCGGCCCGCACCATCGAGGATGAACCCACCATGCCCGTGAACCTCTCCGCCCCCGTGGCCCAGGACCTGCACCCCGTTGCCGGCGTGCGCATCGGCGTGGCCGAAGCCGGCGTGCGCAAGGCCGGCCGCAAGGACCTGACGGTGTTTCTGCTGGATGCAGGCGCCAGCGTTGCCGGCGTTTTCACCGAGAACCGTTTCTGCGCCGCGCCGGTGCAGGTCTGCCGCGAGCATCTGGCCTCGGGCAGCGCCATCCGCGCCATGGTGGTCAATACCGGCAACGCCAATGCCGGCACCGGCGCCGAGGGCCTGGCGCGTGCGCGCGCCACCTGCGAGGCGCTGGCCGGGCAGCTGGGCATCGCCCCGGCCCAGGTGCTGCCGTTTTCCACCGGCGTCATCATGGAGCCCCTGCCCGTGGAGCGCATCACCGCCGGCCTGCCCGCGGCGCTGGCCGATGCGCAGCCGGGCCACTGGGCGCGCGCCGCCGAGGGCATCATGACCACCGACACGCTGCCCAAGGCCGCCAGCCGGCGGGTGGAGATCGGCGGGCGCGCGGTCCACATCACCGGCATAGCCAAGGGCGCGGGCATGATCCGCCCCAACATGGCGACCATGCTGGGCTTCATCGCCACCGACGCCTGCGTTGCGCCCGAGCTGCTGCAGCCGCTGGTGCGCGAACTGGCCGACGCCTCCTTCAACCGCATCACCATCGACGGCGACACCTCCACCAACGACTCCTTCGTGCTGGTGGCGACCCACCAGGCCGGCCACGCGCCCATCACGCAGCTGGACAGCGCCGAGGGCCGCCAGCTCCAGGCCGCGCTGCTGGAGGTGGCGCAGCAACTGGCCCAGGCCATCGTGCGCGACGGCGAGGGTGCGACCAAGTTCATCACCGTGCGCGTCGAAGGCGGCCGGACGGCCCAGGAGTGTCGCCAGGTGGCTTACGCCATCGCGCACTCGCCCCTGGTCAAGACGGCCTTCTTTGCCAGCGACCCGAACCTGGGACGCATCCTCGCGGCCGTGGGCTACGCCGGCATCCAGGACCTGGACCAGACGCGGATCGACCTGTACCTGGACGACGTGCACGTGGCCGTGCAGGGCGGGCGCAACCCTGCCTACCGCGAGGAGGATGGCCAGCGCGTCATGCGCCAGAGCGAGATCACCGTGCGCGTGCTGCTGGGCCGGGGCGATGCAGCCGACACCGTCTGGACCTGCGACCTGAGCCACGACTACGTGACCATCAACGCCGACTACCGCTCCTGAGGCAGTGGTGCCGGTCGGCCCGTTTTGAATAGCAACAACTCGTTGACTGGCAAGGGCTAACGCCGTAAATGACTCCCAAGATAGATCGCCTGCTGGAGCGCGCCGAGCAGCTCATGGCCCGCATCGAGGCGGTGCTGCCCCAGCCCCTGACCGAGCCCGACTGGGGCGCCTCCATCGCCTGGCGCTACCGCAAGCGCAGCGGCGGCCATGGCCGGCTCGAGCCCGTGCGCCACGTGGCCGACATGCGGCTGGCGCAGCTGCGCGAGATCGACGCGCAGAAGGAGCGCATCCAACGCAACACCGAGCAGTTCGTCGAGGGCCGCGCGGCCAACAACGTGCTGCTCACCGGTGCGCGCGGCACCGGCAAGTCCTCGCTCATCAAGGCCTGCCTGAACGAATACGCCGGGCGCGGCCTGCGGTTGATCGAGGTGGACAAGGCCGACCTGACCGACCTGCCCGACATCGTCGAGATCGTCTCGGGCCGGCCGGAGAAATTCATCGTCTACTGCGACGACCTGAGCTTCGAGGACGGCGAGGGCGACTACAAGGCGCTCAAGTCCATCCTGGACGGCACGGTGGCCGCGGCCACGCCCAATGTGCTGGTCTATGCCACCAGCAACCGCCGCCACCTGTTGCCCGAGTACATGAAGGACAACCTGAGCTACCGACCCGTGGACGATGGCGAGATCCACCCCGGCGAGGTGGTGGAAGAAAAAATCTCCCTGTCCGAGCGTTTCGGCCTGTGGGTCAGCTTCTACCCTTTCAGCCAGGACGAATACCTGGCCATCGTGGCGCAGTGGCTGTCGGCCCTGGGCGTGGCGCCCGCAGCCATCGAGGCGGCGCGCCCCGAGGCGCTGGTCTGGGCACTCGAGCGCGGCTCGCGCAGCGGCCGCGTGGCCTGGCAGTTTGCGCGCGACTTCGCCGGCCGCCAGGCGCCGCAGGGCGCGGCCGCATGACGCAGCCGGCGCGCCAGCCCACCGAGGTGGCCGTCGGCATCCTGGTGCGCAGCGACGGCGCGTTGCTCTTTGCCACCCGGCCCGAGGGCAAGCCCTACGCGGGTTACTGGGAGTTCCCGGGCGGCAAGGTCGAGCCGGGCGAGACGGTGGAGCAGGCACTGCGCCGCGAGCTGCAGGAAGAGCTGGGCATCACCGTGGACGCGGTCGAGCCCTGGAAGGTGACCGAGCACGACTACCCGCACGCCCTGGTGCGTCTGCACTGGTGCAAGGTGCATGCCTGGCAGGGCAGCCTGCAGATGCGCGAGGGCCAGCAGGTTGCCTGGCAGCACTGGCCGCTGCAGGTGCGCCCGGTGTTGCCCGGTGCGCGGCCGGTGCTGGCCTGGCTGGCCCAGGAGTGCGGTGCGGTGCTGGACGACGCGGTCTTCAGCGCCTGAAACTATCAAAAAGAGAGCTGCAAGCCCTTGCTGCATAAGGGCTAAAGGCGGTTTTCCAATGAATTTCAGGGCTCGCGCCGCGGGTCGCCGTACTCGGCCTCCGGCGGCGGCGCCTCGGCCGGCATGCGGAAATCCTCGTTGGCCCAGGCGCCCAGGTCGATCTGCCGGCAGCGCTCGCTGCAAAAGGGCCGGAAGCGGTTGGCCGGGCTGTAGAGGCTGGGGCCGCCGCAGCAGGGGCAGATGACCTGCCTGGCCGCCGGCTGCGGGGTCGAAGGGATGGGTGCGTTTGCCATGCTCGGTGGATTCAGCCGCACAGCGTGAGTTCAAACGCCGCGTCCTCGCTGCTGGCGGCCACCCGCGCGTCGCCCTCCTGGCGCATCAGGCGTACGGAGACGAGCAGCCGGTTGCCGCTGATCTCGGGGATTAGCCCGAGCGCCGGGTCGATGCGCAGGCGCAGCAGCTGGAAGGTGCGGCCCTGGGGCAGGCTCTGCTGGAACTGGCCGCGCTCGGCCGCCACCTTGTGCGGCGTGCCGGCGTCGCGCAGCAGGCGCAGCAGCAGGTGAACCGAGTCGGCCAGGGGCGCCACGCTCCCGGCCCAGCGCTGCAGGTCGTCCTGGCGCTGCGGCACGGGGCGATGCTGCCAGGCGTAGTAGGCCGGCAGGTCGAAGCTGCAGGTGCCGCCCGGAATGCCCACGCGGCTGCGAATGCCCATCAGCCATTCGCTTTCCGTGAGTTGCTGCCCAGCCTTGCCCTGTTGCGCCCCCAGGGCGGAAAAACACCCGTCGAGCCGGGCGATCGCGCCGTCCAGCGCTCGCTCCGAAATCGAAGGGTTGCCGCGAAAACCCTCGAGCTGGTGCCTGTGCTTTTCCAGGTCCTTGAGTACGTCGGCCTTCAGGTCCGCGCGCGCCGCCACGTCCATGATCTCGAACAGGGTCAGCAGCGCGAAATGGTGGTCCGTCGGGTGCTCGCGGGCCATCAGCTCGTCCAGGCGGCGGGCCAGGTGCTCCAGCCGCAGGTAGGTCCGAAGGCGTTCGTTGAAGGGGTATTCGTAGAGGATCACGCTAGGCACTTTTCCTGGCAGGGGGCTTTTTCATCATAGCCCGAAGCATGCGGCCACCTGGCGGGCCAGCGCCTGCAGCTGGGCGAGCGTGAGGCCCTCGTTGTGCACCACCCAGTCGGCCGCGGCGCGGCGTGCGGCCCGGCTGTTCTGGCTGGCCATGATGGCGTGCACGGCAGGCGCGTCCAGGCCGCTGCGCGCCTGCACGCGCGCGATTTGCGTGGCCTCGCTGCAGTCCACCACCAGGACGGCGTCGAGCTGGCGCGGCCAGCGCGCGGATTCGGTCAGCAGCGGAATGTCCAGCACGACGAGCCGGTGGCCCGCCTGCTGCGCCGCCTGGCCGGCCGCGGCGATGGCCTGGCCGACCAGCGGGTGCACGATGGCCTCCAGCCGGGTACGCGCCTGTGGCTCGGCAAAGGCCAGCTCGCGCATGCGGGCCCGGTCCAGCGCCCCATGGGCGTCGATGAAGTCGGCGCCAAACGCCTCGCGGAGGGGGGCGATGGCCGCGCCGCCCGGCTGCGTCACGGCGCGGGCCAGGGCATCGGCGTCGATCAGCGCTGCGCCGCAGTCGGCCAGCATGGCGGCAAAGGTGCTCTTGCCGCTGCCGATGCCTCCCGTCACCCCGAGGCGCAGCGTGCGCGGTGCTCCCCGTTCCTCCTGTGGCGCGTCCATGCGCGTCTCCTCCGTCATATCGGGCCTCTCATGCCAGGCCGAATACCGCGAGCACGGCGCGCTCGATGCGCGCCGGCCCCCACACCAGTGCTGCCAAGCCACCCAGGGCCAGGAAGGGGCCGAACGGCACGTACCCGCCCTCGCGCAGGCGTGAGAACGCCTTCAGCGCCAGGCCCACCAGCGCGCCGAAAACCGAGGCGAGCAGGATGATGGGCACCAGCGCCTGCCAGCCAAACCACGCGCCCAGGGCTGCGAACAGCTTGAAGTCGCCATGGCCCATGCCCTCCTTGCCCGTGAGCAGCCGGAAGGCCCAGTACACGGCCCACAGCGAGACGTAGCCGGCGGCGGCGCCCGCCACGGCATCGCTCAGGGGTACGGCGGTCAGCCCGGCGAACGCGGCCAGCAGCCCGGCCCACAGCAGGGGCAGGGTGATGTCGTCGGGCAGCAGCGTGGTGTCCCAGTCGATGCAGGTCAGCGCCACCAGTGCGGCGCAGAACCCGCACCAGGCCAGCGCCGTGGCCGAGGCGCCCCAGCGCGAGGCGCAGAACCAGAACAGCACGCCCGTGACCAGCTCCACCAGCGGGTAGCGCAGGCTGATCCGGCTGCCGCAGCCGGCGCAGCGCCCGCGCAGCGCCAGCCAGCCGAGCACCGGAATGTTCTCGTGCCAGCGCACGGTGCGCGCGCACGCCGGGCAGTGCGAGCGCGGCGTCCAGAGGTTGTAGGCGAGCTGCCCTGCGGCCGCCTCGCGCGCCGGCAGCAGGCCCGCATCCTGCCCGTACTGTGTGCATTCGTCGGCCCACTGCCGCTCGAGCATGCGGGGCAGGCGGTGGATCACCACATTCAGGAAGCTGCCCACCACCAGGCCCAGCAGGCCGAACAGCAGGGCGTCGGCCCAGGGAAGACCCGTCACCACCATCACACCACCTGCCCGAGCTTGAAGATGGGCAGGTACATCGACACCACGATGCCACCGATGAGCGTGCCCAGGAAAACGATGATGATGGGCTCCATGAGGCTGGACAGGCCTTTGACCATCTCGTCGACCTCCTGCTCGTAGAAATCGGCGGCCTTGCCCAGCATGTGGTCGAGCGCGCCCGATTCCTCGCCGATGGCGCTCATCTGGAGGACCATGGAGGGAAAGATGCCGGTGTTGGTCATGGCCGTGGTCAGGCTGGTGCCGGTAGCGACCTCCTGCTGGATGCGGTCGGTGGCCACGGCATAGACGTGGTTGCCGGCGGCACCGCTGACCGAGTCCAGCGCCTCCACCAGCGGCACGCCCGCGGCGAACATGGTGGACAACGTGCGCGTCCAGCGCGCCACGGCCGACTTGTTGAACAGGGTGCCGAAGACGGGGAGTTTGAGCAGGAAGCGGTCCATGGCCTGCTGCATGCGTTCGCTGCGCCGCCAGGCTTGGCGAAAGAAGTAGGTGCCGCCGCCCAGCACCCCCAGGATGAGCCACCAATAGGCGACGAAGAAGTCGCTCACCGCCATGACCACCAGTGTCGGCGCCGGCAGGTCGGCGCCGAAGGACGAAAAGATGTCGCGAAAGGCCGGGATCACGAAAATCATGATGATGGCCACCACCACGAAGGCCACGACGATGACCGAGATGGGATACATCATCGCCGCGCGGATCCGGGACTTGATGGCTTCGGTCTTCTCCATGTAGAGCGCCAGCCGGTCCAGCAGCGCCTCCAGGATGCCCGCCGCCTCGCCCGCCTCCACCAGGTTGCAGTACAGATCGTCGAAATACAGAGGGTGCTTGCGAAAGGCCGCGTTGAGCGAGGTGCCCGTCTCCACGTCGGCGCGGATGGCGCCCAGCAGCCGCGTGACGTTGGGGTTGCTGTTGCCCCGGCCCACGATGTCGAAGGACTGCAGCAGCGGCACGCCCGCCTTCATCATGGTGGCCATCTGGCGCGTGAACAGGGCGATGTCGCGCGGCCGGATCCGGCGCCCGGCGCGCTGGCGGCGTCTGCGCACGCGCACGGGCAACACCCCCTGGCGGCGCAGCGCCGCGCGAACCTGGTTCTCACCGGCGGCGCGTATCTCGCCGCGCACGGTCCGGCCGCTGCGGTCCCGGCCCTCCCACTCGAAGACGGACTCCCGGGGCCTGTGGGGTGCGGCGCTCGCCATCGTGCCTGTTCCGTGCCTGTGCATGATCGCCGGCCGCGTCGTCACTCGTTGGTGACGGCCAGCACTTCTTCCAGCGACGTCACGCCGGCCCGGACCTTGTGCAGCCCCGCCTGGCGCAGCGAGCGCACACCCTCGCGGCGCGCCTGAGCAGCCAGCTCCAGCGCGCTGCCGTCGCGCAGGATGATGCGCTGGATCTCCTCGGACACGGGCATGACCTCATAGATCCCCACCCGGCCGCGGTAGCCGTTGTTGCAGGCCGGGCAGCCGACGGGCCGGTAGGTGACCCAGCTGCCGTCCAGATCCTCCTCGGCGTAGCCGGCCTCCAGCAGCGCCGCGCGCGGAATGTCGGCCGGCTGGCGGCACTGCGGGCACAGGCGGCGCGCCAGGCGCTGGGCGGTGATCAGGATGACGCTGGAGGCGATGTTGAACGGCGCCACGCCCATGTTGCGCAGGCGCGTGAGGGTCGAAGGCGCGTCGTTGGTGTGCAAAGTCGATAGCACGAGGTGACCGGTCTGCGCGGCCTTGATGGCGATATCGGCCGTCTCCAGGTCGCGGATCTCGCCCACCATGATGATGTCCGGGTCCTGGCGCAGGAAGGCGCGCAGCGCGGCGGCAAAGGTCAGGCCGGCTTTTTCGTTGACGTTGACCTGGTTGACCCCGGGCAGGTTGATTTCGGAGGGGTCCTCGGCGGTGGCGATGTTCACGCCCGGCTGGTTGAGCAAGTTCAGGCAGGTGTAGAGCGAGACCGTCTTGCCCGAGCCGGTCGGCCCGGTCACCAGGATCATGCCGTAGGGCCGGTGGATGGCCTGCAGCAGGCGGTCCTTTTCCTCGTGCTCATAGCCCAGCGCCTCGATGCCCATGCGCGCGCTGCTCGGGTCCAGGATGCGGATGACGATCTTCTCGCCGAACAGCGTGGGCAGCGTGCTGACGCGAAAGTCGATCACCCGCTCCGGCCCCACCTTGAGCTTCATGCGCCCGTCCTGGGGCACGCGCTTCTCCGAAATATCCAGGCGCGAGATGACCTTGATGCGCGAGGCGAGCTTTTCCTTGATGGCCACCGGCGGCGAGGCCACCTCGCGCAGTTCGCCGTCGATGCGAAAGCGCACACGGTAGTGGTGCTCGTAGGGCTCGAAGTGCAGGTCCGAGGCGCGCATGTTGAAGGCGTCGAGCAGCATCTTGTGCAGGAAGCGCACGACCGGCGCGTCCTCGACCTCACTGGCCTGCGCCTCGACCGCCTCGGCGGGCTGGTCGGCCTGTAGGTCGCCGAACTCGAAGTCGCCCACGGCCCCGGGCGCCGACACGTCGGCGCTCTTGGCGGTGACCTCGATCAGCCGCAGCAGCTTGTCGTGCTCGGCAATCACCCAGTCCACGCCCATCTGGGTGCTGAACTTGATCTGCTCGGCCGCCTCGCGGTCGGTCGGGTCGGCGGTGGCGACGATCAGCCGGTTGCTGCGCTTGTGCAGCGCCACCACGCCGTGGGCGCGGCATAGCCGGATGTCCAGCAGGTCGCGCGACAGGCGCAGCGGATCGAGGGCGTCCACGTCCAGCAGCGGCGCGCCGAAGATGCCCGAGACCGTGTGCGCCAGCTCCGCCGAGGTGATGGTGCCGCTGGCGGTGAGCGTCGCGATGAAGCTGCTGCGACTGGCCTGGGCCTTCCTGTACAGATCCTCGGCGCCCAGCTGGTCCAGCCTGCCCACGGACATGAGCGCCCGCGCCAGGCCGGGCAGGGTGATGGGGGCGGGGGAGGGCTTCCTGGAGGGGAGGACGGCGGCCATGGACAGCGGCGGGTGGTGTGCCGGGGGACGGGCCATCGTAACACCGCATCCCGCAGAGGCGGGCCAGGGTGCGACCACAAAAAAGCCCCTGCGCTTGCGGCGCAGGGGCTCTTCAATCTGGTCGGGGTGAGAGGATTCGAACCTCCGGCCTCTACGTCCCGAACGTAGCGCT
>NZ_DAMCAM010000083.1:0-10167 GCF_032059615.1 Melaminivora sp.
CCAAGGCCATGGGCATCAACACGCGCAACATGAAGCTGCTGGCCTTCGGCATGGGGGCGTCGTTCGGCGGCGTGGCCGGCGCCATGTTCGCCGCCTTCCAGGGCTTCGTCTCGCCCGAGTCCTTCAGCCTGATGGAGTCCATCATGATCGTCGCCATGGTGGTGCTGGGCGGCATCGGCCACATCCCCGGGGTGATCCTGGGGGCGCTGCTGCTGGCGGCGCTGCCCGAGGTGCTGCGCTACGTGGCCGGGCCCCTGCAGGCCATGACCGACGGGCGGCTTGATGCCTCCATCCTGCGCCAGCTGCTGATCGCGCTGGCCATGATCATCGTCATGCTGCTGCGCCCGCGCGGCCTGTGGCCCGCGCCCGAACATGGCAAGAGCCTGGCCCAGAAGTCCTGAACCCCCAAGCCTCGGCAGTCAAGAACATGGCAGAAACAACGGAAAAAGAGGTGGTGCTCAGGGTCGCGGGCATCTCCAAGCGCTTCGGCGGCCTGCAGGCCCTGTCGGACGTGGGCATCACCATCCGGCGCGGCCAGGTCTACGGCCTGATCGGGCCCAACGGTGCGGGCAAGACCACCTTCTTCAACGTCATCACCGGGCTGTACACGCCCGACGCAGGCAGCTTCGAGCTGGCCGGCCGGCCCTACCAGCCGCGCGCCGTGCATCTGGTGGCCAAGGCCGGCATTGCGCGCACTTTCCAGAACATCCGGCTGTTTGCCGAGATGACGGCGCTGGAGAACGTCATGGTGGGGCGGCACATCCGCACGCGCTCGGGCCTGATCGGGGCGATCCTGCGCAACCGCGCCTTCAAGGACGAGGAGGCGGCCATCCGCGCCCGGGCGCGCGAGCTGCTGGACTACGTGGGCATCGCGCAGTACGCGGATTTTCGCGCGCGCACCTTGTCCTATGGCGACCAGCGGCGCCTGGAGATCGCCCGGGCCCTGGCCACCGACCCGCAGCTGATCGCGCTGGACGAGCCGGCCGCCGGCATGAACGCCACCGAGAAGGTGCAGCTGCGCGAGCTGATCGACCGCATCCGCAACGACAACCGCACCATCTTGCTGATCGAGCACGACGTCAAGCTGGTCATGGGCCTGTGCGACCGCGTCACCGTGCTCGACTACGGCAAGCAGATCGCCGAGGGCACACCGGCCGAGGTGCAGAAGAACGAAAAGGTGATCGAGGCCTACCTCGGCACCGGAGGACATTGACCCATGGTGCAAACGGCGCAAATGGCAGAAGGCACGGCCGCAACGGCCGCAACGGCCGGGAAACCGGTGCTGCTCAAGGTACAGGGCCTGAAGGTGGCCTATGGCGGCATCCAGGCCGTCAAGGGCGTGGACCTGGAGGTGCGCGAGGGCGAGCTGGTCACGCTGATCGGCTCCAACGGCGCGGGCAAGACCACGACCATGAAGGCCATCACCGGCTCGCTGGTCATGAACGACGGCGACATCCAGTACCTGGGGCGCAGCATCCGCGGCCGCGGCGCCTGGGACCTGGTCAAGGAAGGCCTGGTCATGGTCCCCGAGGGGCGCGGCGTGTTCGCGCGCATGTCGATCACCGAGAACCTGCTGATGGGCGCCTACACCCGGCGCGACCAGGCCGGGATCGCGGCCGATGTGGAGAAGATGTTCGCCATTTTCCCGCGCCTGCGCGAGCGCCGCGACCAGCTGGCCGGCACCATGAGCGGCGGCGAGCAGCAGATGCTGGCCATGGGCCGGGCGCTGATGAGCCAGCCCCGGGTGTTGCTGCTGGACGAGCCCTCCATGGGCCTGTCGCCCATCATGGTGGACAAGATCTTCGAGGTGGTGCGCGACGTCTATGCTCTGGGCGTGACCATCGTGCTGGTCGAGCAGAACGCCAGCCGCGCGCTGGCCATTGCCGACCGGGGCTACGTGATGGAGTCGGGCCTGATCACCATGGAAGGCGGCGGCCACCAGCTGCTGGAGGACCCGCGCGTGCGCGCAGCCTACCTGGGCGAGTGAGTCTTTCCGTGCACGCGCTGCAGAACCTGCCCATCCCGCTGCAGACCATCCTGCTGCTGGTGGCCAGCAACGTCTTCATGACGTTCGCCTGGTACGGCCACCTGCGCAACCTGGCCACCGCGCCCTGGTACGTGGCGGCCCTGGCGAGCTGGGGCATCGCGCTGTTCGAGTACCTGCTGCAGGTGCCGGCCAACCGCATCGGCCACAGCCAGTTCAGCGTCGGCCAGCTCAAGATCCTGCAGGAGGTGATCACGCTGCTGGTGTTCGTGCCGTTTGCCGCGCTCTACCTAGGCGAGCCGCTCAAATGGGACTACCTGTGGGCCGGGCTGTGCCTGGTGGGGGCGGTGTATTTCATCTTCCGCGGCGCCTGAAGGGGTCCCTCACCCCAGCCGGCCCAGCGCCCGCAGCACGCTTTCGGCCGTGGCCGGCGCGCGCAGCTCCACCCGGGCGCCGTCTGCTGCGTCGCCGTCTGCACCATCCGCACGCGCCGCGGCCACCGCGTTGCGCAACGCCTCGTACACGCTGATGGCCAGCATGAAGGGCGGCTCGCCCACGGCCTTGCTGCCGCCCACGTTGTCCTCGCGGTTGGCCTCGTGCCAGAGCGCCACGCGCAGGTGTTCGGGCACGTCGCCCGTGGCTGGGATCTTGTAGGTGCTCGGGGCGTGCGTGGCCAGGCGGCCGCGCTCGTCCCAGACCAGCTCCTCGGTGGTCAGCCAGCCCATGCCCTGCACGAAGCCGCCCTCGATCTGGCCGATGTCGATGGCCGGGTTGATGCTGCGGCCCACGTCGTGCAGGATGTCCACCGCCAGCACGCGGCTCTCGCCGGTGTGCGTGTCGATGGCCACCTCGGTGCAGGCCGCGCCGTAGGCGAAGTAGAAGAACGGCCGGCCCGTGAGGGTGGTCTTGTCGTAGTGGATCTTGGGCGTGCGGTAAAAGCCGTCGCTCCACAGCTGGATGCGGTTGGCATAGGCCTCCTTGACCACGTCCTCCCAGCGCCGCGTGGCCGTTGGGGACATGACCTGCCCGCCCTGGAAGCGCACGGCCCCGGCGCCGCAGCGGTCCAGCCCGGCGACGAAGGCTGCCAGGTTGTCGCGGATGGTGCGCGCCGCGTACTGCGCCGCGCGGCCGTTCAGGTCGGTGCCGCTGCTGGCGGCGGTGGCGCTGGCGTTGGGCACCTTGCTGGTGTCGCTGGCGGTGACCAGCACGCGGGAGAGCGGCACGCCCAGCTCGTCGGCCACGATCTGCGCCACCTTGGTGTGCAGGCCCTGGCCCATCTCGGTGCCGCCGTGGTTGACCTGCACGCTGCCGTCGGTGAAGACGTTGACCAGGGCGCCCGCCTGGTTGAACAGCGTGGCGGTGAAGCTGATGCCGAACTTGACCGGGGTGAGCGCCAAGCCGCGCTTGAGCACGGGGCTTGCGCGGTTCCACTCGAAAATGGCCTTTTGCCGTTGTCTGTAGCCGGAAGTTTGCTCCAATTTCGGTAGCAATTCGTGCAGGATGTTGTCCTCGACCTGCATCTGGTAGTGCGTGACGTTGCGGTCCTCGGTGCCGTAGAGGTTGCGCAGGCGCACGTCCAGCGCGTCCAGCCCCAGGTGCCGGGCGATGTCGCCCAGGATGACCTCGATGGCCAGCACGCCCTGCGGCCCGCCAAAGCCGCGAAACGCCGTATGGCTCTGCAGGTGGGTCTTGCAGCGGTAGGAGTCGATCTGCACGTGCTCCAGAAAATAGGCGTTGTCGCAGTGGAAGACCGCGCGGTCGGCCACCGCGCCCGAGAGGTCAGCGCTGTGCCCGCAGTTGACGGCCATCATGAGCTGCAAGCCCTCGATGCGGCCCGTGGCGTCGAAGCCCACGTCGTACTCATAGGCGAACGGGTGGCGCTTGCCGGTGACGACGAAGTCGTCGTCGCGGTCCAGGCGCAGCTTGACGGGGCAGCCAAACTTGCGCGCCGCCAGCGCCGCCCACACGGCCAGGTGTCCGGCCTGGGTCTCCTTGCCGCCAAAACCCCCGCCCATGCGCCGGCACTCCACGCGCACGGCGTGGCTGCTGATGCCAAGCGCATGCGCCACCCAGTGCTGCACCTCGCCCGGGTGCTGGGTGCCGCTGTGGATCCACCACTGGCCCTGCTCCAGCGGCAGCGCGTAGGCGATCTGCCCCTCCAGGTAGAAGTGCTCCTGGCCCCCCACCTCAAAGCGCCCCTGCAGGCGCCGGGGCGCCTGCTGCAGCGCAGCGGCCGCGTCGCCCCGGCGCACATGCACGGGCGGCAGCACCCAGCTTTGCGCCTGCAGGGCCTGCTGCACCGTGAGGATGGCCGGCAGTGGCGTGATGTCCAGCTGCACGGCGCGCGCGGCGCGGCGCGCCAGCATGACCGAGTCGGCCACCACCAGGCCCACGACCTGGCCCACGTGCTGCACGACGTCCGACGCGAAGATGGCCTCGTCGTGCGCGAATGCGGCAAGAATGGGGTCGCCCGGAATGTCCTCGGCCAGCACCAGGCCGCGTACGCCCGGCAGTGCCAGGGCGGCGCTGGCGTCCAGGCCGTTCACGGTGCCGTGGGCCACCGGGCTCAGGATAGGCGCGGCATAGAGCGTGCCCTTGAGCTCGGGCAGGTCGTCGATATAGGCGGCGCTGCCCGCCACCTGGGCGCGGGCGCTCTCGTGCACGTGCGAGCGGCCGACGGCGGGGGCGCTCGCGCCCTCGGCGGCCAGGGCGATGTCGTCGCGTTTCATGGCGCGGCCTCCTCCAGGGGGGCGGGGGTCAAGGGGGCTAGCGCGTGCAGCGTGTCGTGCGGCGCCGGCCCGTGCTCGTGCCACAGGCGCAGGGCCAGCGCGGCCAGCAGCTCGCGGCGGTAGGCGCTGCTGGCGCGCATGTCGCTGATGGGCTGGAACTCCGCCTGCAGGGCGGCGCCGGCGCGCCGGGCCGTGTCCTCGCTCCAGGGCTGGCCGGCCAGCAGCGCCTCGGTCTGGCGCGCACGCGCGGGTGTGGCCGCCACGCCGCCGGCGCCGATGCGCGCCTGCTGCACCCGGCCCTCGCGAATGCTCAGGTTGAAGGCCAGGCACACGGCGGAGATGTCGTCGTCGAAGCGCTTGGAGACCTTGTAGACCGCCAGCAGCTGGTCGGCCGCGGGCAGAGGCACGCGGATGAAGGTCAGCAGCTCGTCGGCCGCCATGGCGTTTTGCCGGTAGCCCGTGTAGAGCGCCTCCAGCGCCAAGCGCCGGCTGCCGCGCGTGCTGGCCAGCTCGACCTGGGCACCCAGCGCGATCAGCAGCGGCATGGAGTCGCCGATGGGCGAGCCGTTGGCCACGTTGCCGCCCAGCGTGCCGGCGTTGCGCACGGGCAGGCCGGCAAAGCGCGCGGCAAAGCGCGCCAGCTGCGGCCAGCGCGCGACCAGCGCGGCAAAGGCCTCGGTCAGCGACACGGCGGCGCCCAGCACCAGGTGGCCGTCCTGCTCGGCCACCCGGGCGAGCTCGCGTGCGCGGGTCACGTCCAGCACGCGGGCGAACTGGCGGTGCTGCTTGGTCACCCACAGGCCCACGTCGGTGCAGCCGGCGACTACCTGGGCCCCGGGGTGGGCCGCGCGCGCGGCCAGCAGGTCGGCCAGGGTCTCGGGCGCTTCATAGGAGAAATCGGCCCCGGGCCCGCGTCCTTCCTCGGCCAGTTGCTCCAATAAGCGTAGCAATGAGTCCTCCCGCACCGCCATGCGCGGCAGCCCGGGCAGTTGCTCGGCGGCATCCAGGATGGGCCGGTAGCCGGTGCAGCGGCACAGGTTGCCCGACAGCTCGGTGGCGGCCAGCTCGCGGCCGATGGGGCGGCCGGCGCAGACGTGCGTCTGGTACATGCCGAACAGGCTCATGGCAAAGCCCGGGGTGCAGAAACCGCACTGCGTGGCGTGGTTGTCCAGCAGGGCCTGCTGCACCGGGTGCAGGTCGGCGGCCGCGGCCGCTTCGTCCAGGGGTTCGATCAGCGGGTCCTGGGTCAGGTCCTCCACCGTCCACAGCGCCATGCCGTCGATCGAGTGCGCCAGGCGGATGCAGCTGTTGACGGCCTCGTAGTGCATGCGGCCGTCCCGCTCGCGGCCCAGCACCACGGTGCAGGCGCCGCAGTCGCCCTCGCCGCAGCCCTCCTTGGTGCCGGTGGCGCCAAGGTCCTCGCGCAGCAGTTGCAGCAGGGTGCGCTCGGGCGGCACGTGGGTCAGCTGCACGCGCTGGCCGCGGCGGATGAAGCGGATGGGGCGGGAGATGGTCATGGGCATGAGGGTAGGACCGCCGGGGGGCGGCGGCATATGGGCGCGCTTATAACCGGGATGCCCCGCGTGCTATGGCGTGGCGGGCGTGTAGAGTAGCCGGCTGTTTTCGCGCTGGCGCGGGCCCCAGGCGGCCATGAGAGACCAAGCCCTCTTCGACAAGATCGACCTCCACCTCATCCGGGTTCTGCATACGGTGCTCACCGAGCGCAGCGTCTCCCGGGCGGCGCTGCGCCTGGGCATGCACCAGCCGGCGGTCTCGGGCGCGCTCAGGCGCCTGCGCGAACTGGCGGGCGACCCGCTGCTGGTGCGCTCGGGCGCGGGCATGCAGCCTACCGACGCGGCGCTGGCCATGGTGGAGCCGGCCGCCAGCATCCTGCGCGCGGCCGAGGCGCTGTTCTCCGATGCGCGCGGGTTCGAGCCGCGCAGCGCGCGCCGGGCCTTTCGCATCGCCGCCAGCGCCTACCTCGATCCGCTGTTCCTGCCGCGCCTGGTGGCGCACCTGCGGGCCGAGGCGCCCGCGTGCACGGTGGAGGTTCTGCCCCTGTCGGCCAATGCCCACTACCAGGCGCACCTGGCGCAGGGCGAGGCCGACGTGGTGATCGCCAACTGGCCCGAGCCGCCAGGCGAGCTGCACCAGTCGCGCCTGTTCGCCGACGAGGTGGTCTGCCTGGTGGCGCGCGAGCACCCGGCGCTGCGCCGCGGCTGGCAGCTGCAGGAGTGGCTGGCGGCCGAGCACATCGCGCCCACGCCCACGCACCCGGGGGCGCGCGGCGTGATCGACGCGCACCTGGACGGTCTGGGGCTGGCGCGCAACATCACCGTGCGCTGCGCGCATTTCAGCCTGATCCCGGCCATGGTGGCGGGCGGGCTGCTGGTGCTGACCACCGGCCGGCAGTTCTGCGAGCGCTATGCGCAGGTGCTGCCGCTGGCGGTGCTGCCGCCGCCGCTGGACTTTCCGCGGCTGGTCTACTACCAGCTCTGGCACCCGCGCGCCCACCCCTCGGCGGCGGGGGCATGGCTGCGCGAGGCCATCAGGCACGTGGCTCTGTCGCTACGGAAACCATAGCTTGAAGACGATGCGGGACAAGCGCCACAAGTGGTTTTCATGAAAAATTGCTGCCGGCGAACTTCGGAGACAATCGCAGGATGAATCCCACACCCCCTAGTGCCGGGGCGGCCGCCGCGCCGCCGCGACTGCAATTGACGGGCATCACCAAGCGCTATCCGGCCGTGGTGGCCAACGATGGCGTCTCGCTCACGGTGCAGCCGGGCGAGGTGCACGCCGTGCTGGGCGAGAACGGCGCGGGCAAGTCCACGCTGATGAAGATCATCTACGGCGCAACCCGTCCCGACGAGGGCGAGATGTGGTTTGACGGCCGCGCCGTGCAGGTCAGAAACCCGCAGGAGGCGCGCGCACTGGGCATCGCCATGGTGTTCCAGCATTTCAGCCTGTTCGACACCCTCACGGTGGCCGAGAACGTCTGGCTGGGCCTGGACAGGCGCCAGAGCCTGGCTGAGGTGACGCGCCGCATCACCGAAAAGGCCAACGAGTACGGCCTGGACATCGACCCCGCCCGCCCCGTGCACACGCTGTCGGTGGGCGAGATGCAGCGCGTGGAGATCATCCGGGCGCTGCTGACCAATCCGCGCCTCTTGATCCTCGACGAGCCAACCTCGGTGCTCACGCCGCAGGCGGTGGATAAGCTCTTCGTCGTGCTGCGCCAGCTCAGCCGCGAGGGCTGCAGCATCCTCTACATCAGCCACAAGCTGCACGAGATCCGCGAGCTGTGCACCGCCTGCACGGTGGTGCGCGGCGGCCGCGTGACGGGCGTGTGCGACCCGTCGGTAGAGTCCAACGCCTCGCTGTCGCGCATGATGATCGGCGCCGAGCCGCCGGCGCTTGATCACCGCGACGCCCGGGTGGGCGAGGTCGTGCTGTGCACCCAGGGCCTGTCGCTGGAGGCGGGCGACCCGTTCGGCGTGCCGCTGGTCAGCATCGACCTGGAGGTGCGCGCCGGCGAGGTGGTGGGCATCGCCGGCATCTCGGGCAATGGGCAGAAGGAGCTGCTCTACGCGCTGTCGGGCGAGGACACGCGCGCCGCGCCCGCCATGGTCGAGGTGGCGGGCCGCCCCGCCGGCCGGCTGCGGCCGCGCCAGCGGCGCCAGCTCGGCCTGCATTTCGTGCCCGAGGAGCGCCTGGGCCGCGGCGCCGTGCCCACCATGGGCCTGGCGCACAACCTGCTGCTCACGCGCGGCAATGCCGTGGGCGCGGGCGGCTGGCTGCGCATGCGCCGCCTGAGAAGCCAGGCGCAGGACATCATCACCCGCTTTGGCGTCAAGGCCGGCGGCCCGGACGCGCCGGCGCGCTCGCTGTCGGGCGGCAACCTGCAGAAATTCATCGTCGGGCGCGAGATCGACGCCCGCCCGAAGCTGCTCATCGTCTCGCAGCCGACCTGGGGTGTGGACGTGGGCGCGGCCGCGCAGATCCGCGGCGAGATCCTGAAACTGCGCGACGCCGGCTGCGCCGTGCTGGTGGTCAGCGAGGAGCTGGACGAGCTGTTCGAGATCTGCGACCGGCTGCACGTGCTGGCCAAGGGCCGTCTGTCGCCCTCGGTGCCGCGCGCAGAGGCCAGCGTCGAGCGCATTGGCGAATGGATGAGCGGACTGTGGCATGCCGAGGTGCAGGAGCACCTGGCCCGCCAGGCGGCAGGGGAGGGCGGCCATGCTCAAGCTTGAGGCGCGGCCGCAGGCCTCGCGCCTGTGGACCTGGGGCTCGCCCCTGCTGGCACTGGCCATCACGGTGGCCATCGGCGTGCTGTTGTTCGTGCTGCTGGGCAAGGACCCGGTGCGCGGCCTGCAGGTCTTCTTCTGGGAGCCGGTCAAGTCGGCCTACGCCCTGGGCGAGCTGGCCGTCAAGGCCACGCCGCTCCTGCTGGTGGCGCTGGGCCTGGCGGTGTGCTTTCGCTCCAACGTCTGGAACATCGGCGCCGAAGGGCAGTTCGTCATCGGCGCGATCGCCGCGGGCGGCACCGCCCTGCTGGCGGACAAGACCACCGGGCCGTGGATCATCCCGGCCATCCTGGTGGCGGGCATGCTCGGCGGCATGGTCTGGGCGGGCATCGTCGCCTTCCTGCGCGACCGCTTCAACGCCAACGAGATCCTGGTCAGCCTGATGCTGGTCTATGTGGCCACGCTGCTGCTGAGCTACCTGGTCTATGGCCCCTGGAAGGACCCGCTGGGCTACAACTTCCCGCAGACGCGCATGTTCGAGCGGGTCACGCAGATCCCCAAGCTGTTTGCCGGCTCGCGCGTGACCATCGGCCTGCCGCTGGCGCTGGCCAGCGCGGCGCTCCTGTGGGTGTTTTTGTTTCGCACCCGCGCGGGCTTTGCCCTGCAGGTGGGGGGACTGGCGCCCGCGGCGGCGCGCTATGCCGGCTTTTCCTCGCGCCGCGCGCTGTGGACGGCACTGCTCATCTCGGGCGCCACGGCCGGCCTGGCGGGCGCGCTGGAGGTGGCCGGCCCCATCGGCCAGCTCACGCCCTACGTGCCGGCCGGCTACGGCTTTGCCGCCATCATCGTCGCCTTCGTCGGGCGCCTGCACCCGGTGGGCATGGTGCTGTCGGCCATTTTGATGAGCATGTTCTACATCGGCGGCGAGCTGGCGCAGTCGCGCCTTGGGCTGCCCAAATCGCTGACAGGCGTGTTCCAGGGCTTGCTGCTGTTCACGCTGCTGGCCTGCGACACCTTGATTGCCTATCGCGTGCGCTGGGTCGGCGCCAGGGGAGGGCGCAACTGATGGAATCCTACGCACTGCTGCTGGGCGCCACGCTCAGCGCCGGCACCGTCCTGGCACTGGCCTCGCTGGGCCTGCTCATCAACGAGAAGGCCGGCATCGTCAACCTGGGCGCCGAGGGCATGATGCTGTGCGCCGCCGTGG
>NZ_DAMCAM010000084.1:0-9050 GCF_032059615.1 Melaminivora sp.
AGGTACTAGCGCTGAGAGGCGTGGAGGTTCGAGTCCTCTCCTGGGCACCAAAACATGAAAAAGCCGCTGATCTTTCGATCAGCGGCTTTTTTTCTTTTCTTCCACGGGCGGCAGAAGGCCTGTCCCGCCCTTGCCTGCCGCCGCGTACCGACCAGGCCTGCCCGGGCAGGCTTGGTCGGTACGGACCCATCACTTGCGCATCAGCGCCTTGAGAGCCGCCTGCAGCCGGCGCGCCTGCGCCTCGTCTGCGGCGCCGGCCAGCACCTGCGCGGCGTCCTGCTGCCAGGTCTGCTCGGGCGAGGGGTCGTTGCGGCGGGTGAGCAGCTGCAGCTGCAGCGCCCGGCGCGCGGCCAGCTGGTCACCGGGCGTGGGGACCTCGGCGGCAATCTCCAGGCGCAGCAGCGCCTGGCTCGCGTCCCCGGTGGCAGGGGCCGACAAGGCCTGCGCCCAGGCAGCGCGGGCCGCGGGCGACACCCGCCCCCCCAGCTCCTGCACCCCGGGCACCTGCGCGGCATCCCGGCTCTTCCAGGCCGACACCAGCTGCGTGAGGGCCTCGCCGTGCGCCTGTGCCGCAAGCTTGCGCAAGGCAGCCTGCGCCTGCTCCATGGCTTCGCGCTGGGCACGGAAGGCCGCGTCGCCCAGGCGCGGACCACGGGCCGCCATATCCTCGCCCCGTTCCCGCTCGCGCTCGCGGCCACGCCCGGGCGCACGACTATCGTCGCGGCCGCGGCGATCACGCGGGTCGGCGCCCCGCCCTGCGCGCGGCGGCTCCGCACCGCCGGCCGCCGGCCGGCGCGCACCCGGGCGGTCATCGCCGCGCACGGCAACGACCGGACGGGCCGGCACCGCCGGGGCGGGTGCAGGCGTGGGCGCTTCAACGGTTTCAGGTGCCTCGGTGTCCGCTCCGGTTGTCGTAGCAACCTCTCCTTGCGCGGTCTGGGCTTGCGCCGGTTTTTGTTCCTCTTCCTGGGTCGGCTGGGCCCGCAGCGCTGCGTCCAGCGCAGCCATGGCCGCGCGGATCTTCTGCGCGTCGCCCGATGCATTGGCGTCTTCCAGGGCCCGCGAGGCCTCCAGCACCGCCCGGTCGCGTGCGCTCATCTGCGCAACGCTCTGCTCGCGCGTGGCACTCTTGCGCGCAAAGGCCTCGTCGATGGGCTTGCGGAAGGCTTCCCAGAGTTTTTGTTCCTGGCGGCGGTCCAACGGCACGGCCTGTGCCTCGGCCTGCCAGCGCTGCTGCAGCGCGCGCACGGCGTCGATGCGCAGCACGGGTGCGCCGCCCAGCGCCTGGGCCTCGTCGATCATGGCGTGGCGCTGCTGCAGACTGGCCTTCTGCGCTGCCTCCAGCGGTGCGGCCGCGGCGGCCATGGCCTGCTTCCACAGGGGTTGCAGTTCGGCAAAGACTTTCTCGCTCACATGGCCGCCGGCGCGCCAGCGCTCGCCGAACTGGTGCAGCGCGCGCTGCGCCGCCTTCCAGTCGGGGGTCGCGGTGTCGGCCTGCGCCTGGCCCCAGGAGTTGATCTCCTCGATCAGCGCCTCGCGCTGGGCCCGGTGCTGGACGCTCTCCGAGCGCACCTTGTCCAGCCAGGCCTCGACCACCTTGTGCGCGGCGTTGCAGGCCTCGTCGAACCGCTTCCACAGCGCATGGTTGGCCGGGGCGCCCTGGTCGGCCTGCTTCCATTGCTCGCGCAGCTGGCGCAGGGTTTCCTGCATCTTGCGTCC
The DNA here is from genome assembly GCF_032059615.1 of Melaminivora sp. Classification (NCBI taxonomy): domain Bacteria; kingdom Pseudomonadati; phylum Pseudomonadota; class Betaproteobacteria; order Burkholderiales; family Comamonadaceae; genus Melaminivora; species Melaminivora sp. The sequence continues at coordinate 1,720 of NZ_DAMCAM010000084.1, forward strand.
GCCCAGGGCCTGGCCCTCGGGCCGGGCCAGCAGGCCCTCGGCACGCGCCACCAGTTCCTCGCGCAGCTGGTCGGCGCTCCAGCGCTGCCAGCCTTCGAGCTCGCCTGCCGCCACTAGGGCGGCATTCACCTTCTGCTCGAGTTCGCCGTCGATCAGCCGGCCATGGGTCTTGAGCACACCGCGCAGCGCAGTGGCGGCGTTGGCGCTGGCCTTGCCGTGGCCCTGGGCGGTTTCCTGCTCCAGCCGCGCCAGCGCCTCGCCCACCAGCTGCTGCGCTTTTTCGCGCTGCTGCGGATCGGTCTTGGGCCGGGCGGCGGCAGGGGGCGCGGCGCGGCCGGGCGCCTTGTCGGCCTCCGTGGGCAGGCCGCGCGCCTGGCGCAGCTCGTCGGCCCACACGGGCACGGGGGGCAGCTCGACCGACGCGTCCCCGGCGGCGGCCGAGGCCTGGCGCAGAGCCGACTGGAAAGCCTCCCAGACCAGCAGCAGCTGAGCGCGCGAGGCATCGAGCTGCGCGGGAAAACGCGGCTCCACGCTCGCCCAGGAGGCGTCGGCGGACAGCTCGTCGGCCTGCGCCTGCCAGCGCTGCACGTCGGCATCGAGCTGCTCCAGGGCCGCCTGCGCGTCCCTCCAGGGCTTGGTGGACAGCACCTCGATGCGCTGCGCCAGCAGCACGGCCACTTCGCGCTGCACCTGCACCCGGTGCTGCAGGTCCTCGATGGTCTTGACGCGCTCGGCCAGCTGGCCCTTGAGCTGCGACAGCGGCTCGCGCGACAGCGGCGCTCCGGCCTTGGCCGCGTCGCGCTGCCAGGCCAGGGCGTCGGCGATGTTCAGGCGCGGCGCGGCCAGCAGCGCCTCGGCCTTGCCGGCCCACTCGGCAGCGATGGCCTGCTGGGCCTGGGCGCGGCGCAGCTCCTCGATGCGTTCGCGCACCGCGCGCGCCGCGCCCTTGTCGCGCGCGCTCAGTTCCTTGAACACTTCCTGCAGCTGTTCCTGCGCGGGCTGGGTGGTCAGCCACTCACGGATGCGCGCAGCTCGCTCGCCGGAGGTGGGAGCAGAGAAGGCACCTCCCGTCAACGCGTCCAGGGGATGCGGCTCGCTGGCTTTGGCCGGGACCGGAGAAGTTTCAGGGACGTCGGACATCTTGTTGCGGGAAGAAAAGGGAAACATGGATGAATGGAAGGTCGGGCCCGTGCCTCGACCGGGGCGCTATTTTGGCCCGGTTTTGCCCGGCGCCCCCAAGGGTGGCCGGGCCACAAAAACGAAGGCCCGGGGCAAAGCACTCTGCCACCGGGCCCGGTGGCAGGCGCGACCGCCTTCTTGCCACCATTTTTGCGCTGCGGAGAGGATGGTCCGCCGCGCGGGAGGCAAGGGATTGCCTCCAGGGGGTGCCTCGGGTGGATGCGAGCGCTGCAAGCCCTTCTCGCGTTGCCTTCGGCAGGATGCCTGAACACGTCAGACGCCCGAAGGCTAGCAGAACCTACGGGTTTTTCCAACATGCGCTCCACGGCAGCGTCAGGGTCGTGGAACCTTGAACCAGAAGTTCGGTCCATACCCTTGATGTGTGTCAGCCCAGGGCTGTTTCCTGCTGCAATCCACAGATTTGATATGAATTTTTTGTATCAAAACACATGTCCTTAGTGTTGACGGTGAATTTTCGACACTTTTAGAATCCGCCAATTCACGACGACCCCGTAATAACCCTAGGGCACCTTTGCATCCTGCCCAGGGTTTGCAGCCGATCTCCGGCTCCGACAGTCCGCCAGGTCTCCGAGCGCCACGCGCCCGGTGTGCGGACTGAAATGGCAAACCGTCCTGGCGTGCGCGCCCGGACCCGCCGAGTCCCCGCGCCCCTCCCTGCTTTCAGGCGCCCCTCCCCTGTCGGGACTCGATGCAGAAAGGAAAAGCTATGACAGCTTCAGGAAGAGTGGTCGCCGGCGCGCGCACCTTTGCCGCCGATGTGGTCAGTGGTTTTCTGGCAGTCATCCACAGCAGCTTCGCACTGCTGGGACTCGCCGTGGCCTTTGCGGCCATCGCCCTGACCGCCCGGCCCGACCTGCGCCACGCTGGCGAGGCACGCCTGATGGGCTGGCTGCAATCGCGTCACGTGGTGCAGGCGCAGGCGGCGCCTGCGCCCGATGCGGCGCTGACGGCCTCGCTGACCGAACCGGTAGTGGCTGCCGCGGCGACGAGCGCGGCCGAGCCGCCGATCGCCATCAATCCGCGCGAGTTGCCGCGCGAGCAGGCGGCCGTGGCCTACTGGCTGAGCAAGAAGTACCGCGTTGCTCCCGAGCCGGTCGCAGCCCTGGTGAATGAAGCGTACGACCTGGGCAAGCGCACCAAGCTCGACCCGACCCTGATCCTGGCCATCGTCGCCATCGAGTCGAGCTTCAACCCGTTTGCGCAAAGCGCCGTGGGCGCACAGGGCCTGATGCAGGTCATGACGCGCATCCATACAGACAAATACGAGGATGTGGGCGGCCACCTTGCCGCCTTCAATCCGGTGACCAACCTGCGCGTGGGCGTCAAGGTGCTGCAGGAATGCATCGCCCGCGCCGGCTCGCTGGAAGGGGGCCTGCGCTACTACGTGGGCGCGGCCAACCTGCCCAGCGACGGAGGCTATGCCGCCAAGGTGCTCGCCGAGCACTTCCGCCTGCGCCAGGTGGCCGGCACGCGCGCTGCCGCCTCCGCCCAGGCGCGCCCCGTGCTCTCCACCCAGGGCCCGGCCGCTGCAGAGACGGCCGTGCCGTCCGCCGCCCTGCCGGCCGGCACCGACAAGGTGGCCCTGCTGGCCGGCGCCTGAAAGCGCACCCCTCGGCTACACTAGCCGGGTACGCAACTGGCGATAGGCGCGGCCCTCCACGGACCGCCGCTGACGTGGAAATCCCGCAGGAGACACTGCCGCTCTTCCTGCCAACCACTGGGAAGCGTACCGCGCGGACCCTGGCGTCCGGACGCGATCCGTCGTTCGCCTGGGCAGCCCTCGGAACCCCCGAAGGCCAGACGTTCATCTGACCGCCACCATGTACCAACGCAACATTCTTGTCGAACAAACCGACCCCGAGGTGTGGGCCGCCATCCAGGCCGAAGACCGCCGCCAGGAAGAGCACATCGAGCTGATCGCCAGCGAAAACTACGCCTCGCCCGCCGTCATGGCTGCACAGGGCTCCCAGCTGACCAACAAGTACGCCGAGGGCTACCCCGGCAAGCGCTACTACGGCGGCTGCGAGAACGTGGACGTGATCGAGCAGCTGGCCATCGACCGCATCAAGCAGCTGTTTGGCGCCGAAGCCGCCAACGTGCAGCCCAACTCGGGCTCGCAGGCCAACCAGGCCGTGCTGATGGCGTTTTGCAAGCCCGGCGACACCCTCCTGGGCATGAGTCTGGCCGAAGGCGGCCACCTCACGCACGGCATGCCGCTGAACATGAGCGGCAAGTGGTTCAACGTGGTCTCGTACGGCCTGGACGAGCGCGAAGAGATCGACTACGAGGCGATGGAGGCCAAGGCGCGCGAGCACAAGCCCAGGGTCATCATCGCCGGCGCCTCGGCCTACGCGCTGCGCATCGATTTCGAGCGCTTCGCGAAAATCGCCAGGGAAGTGGGCGCCATTTTCTGGGTGGACATCGCGCACTACGCCGGCCTGGTGGTGGCGGGCGAATACCCCAACCCGGTCCCTTACGCCGACGTGGTGACATCGACCACGCACAAGAGCCTGCGCGGCCCGCGCGGCGGCATCATCCTCATGAAGGCCGAGCATGAGAAGGCACTCAACTCGGCCATCTTCCCCGGCCTGCAAGGCGGCCCGCTGGAGCACGTCATCGCCGCCAAGGCCGTGGCCTTCAAGGAGGCACTGGAGCCCGGCTTCAAGCAGTACCAGCAGCAGGTGGTGAAGAACGCCAGGGTCTTTGCCGACACGCTGATCGAGCGCGGCCTGCGCATCGTCAGCGGCCGCACGGAAAGCCACGTCATGCTGGTGGACCTGCGCGCCAAGGGCATCACCGGCAAGGAAGCCGAGGCCGCCCTGGGCAAAGCCCACATCACCATCAACAAGAACGCCATTCCAAACGACCCGGAAAAGCCCATGGTGACGAGCGGCATCCGCGTGGGCACGCCGGCCATCACCACGCGCGGCTTCAAGGAAGAGGAAACGCGCCAGACGGCCAACCTGCTGGCCGACGTGCTGGAGCACCCGCACGACGAGGAGCACCTGGCCGCCGTGCGCGCGAAGGTGCACGCACTGACCAGCCGCTTCCCGGTCTATCGCTGACCGTTCCGGGCGCTTTCCTCCACAGCGACGCGGACCATGAAGTGCCCTTTCTGCAGCCACCCCGACACGCAGGTCGCCGAGACCCGCGTGTCCGAGGATGGCACGCTGGTGCGCCGGCGCCGGCGCTGCGCGGCTTGCGACAAGCGCTTCACCACCTACGAGCGGCCGGAGGTGAACTTTCCGGCCATCGTGAAAAAGGATGGCCGGCGCGTGGACTACGACCGTGCCAAGCTGCTCGCGTCGTTTCAGCTGGCGCTGCGCAAGCGCCCGGTGAGTACGCTGCAGATCGACAGCGCCATCGAGCGCATCGAGGAGCGGCTCCTGCACCTGGGCGAGCGCGAGCTGCTGTCGAGCAACCTGGGCGAACTGGTCATGCGCGAATTGCAAAAGCTCGACAAGGTGGCCTATGTGCGCTTTGCCAGCGTCTATCGCAGCTTCGAGGACGTGGACGAATTCCGTGCGCTGGTGGACGAGGTAGGGAAATAGGCTGCTACTCTTTCAGTAGCTGACGGCCGTTGCCCTGCGTGGGTTGCGGCCGTTTTTATTTGAAACTGGGTGGCGCCTGGTGGGCATGATGGCGTCGGGCGGGATGGGGCTGGCCCTCACCCCTGCCCTCTCCCAGGGGGAGAGGGAGCAAGAAGGGAAGGCGACGCCATGGGGCGGGATGGGGCCGGCCCTCGCATCCTTTCACAGAGAGAAAAGGGGCAAAAGCGCCCTTCAGACGTTGCTGGCGGGGATCGGCCCCACGGCCTGGGCCACGTCGCCGCACTGCGCCCGGTGGCGCAGCGTGTGGTCCATGAGCACCAGCGCCAGCAGCGCCTCGGCGATCGGCGCGGCGCGGATGCCGACGCAGGGGTCATGCCGGCCCTTGGTCACCACATCAACGCTGTGGCCGTCGACGTCGATGGACTGGCGCGGGCTGATGATGGAGCTGGTCGGCTTGATGGCCAGGCTCACCTCGATGTCCTGACCCGTGCTGAGGCCGCCCAGGATGCCGCCAGCATGGTTGCTGGCAAAGCCCTGCGGCGTGAGCGAGTCGCCATGCACCGTGCCGCGCTGCGCCGCGCTGGCGAAGCCGGCGCCGATCTCCACGCCCTTGACGGCGTTCAGGCCCATCATGGCGTGGGCAATATCGGCATCCAGCCGGTCGTACAGCGGTTCGCCCAGGCCGACGGGCACGCCGCTGGCCTGCACGCGGATGCGCGCGCCGCAGGAGTCGCCGGCCTTGCGCAGCGCGTCCATGTAGTCCTCATACTGCGCAACGTCTGCCACAGGGGCGAAGAACGGGTTGTGCGGCACGTGTTCCCAGGTCTCGAAGGGGATGGGCAGCTCGCCCAGCTGCGTCATGCAGGCGCGAAACCGGGTGCCGAACTGTTCCTGCAGCCACTTCCTGGCAACGGCGCCGGCAGCCACCGTGGGGGCCGTCAGGCGCGCCGACGAGCGCCCGCCGCCGCGCGGGTCGCGCAGGCCGTACTTGTGCCAATAGGTGTAGTCGGCGTGGCCCGGGCGAAAACTCTGGGCAATGGCGCCGTAGTCCTTGCTGCGCTGATCCTGGTTGCGGATCAACAGGGCAATGGGCGTGCCAGTGGTGCGGCCCTCATAGACGCCCGAGAGGATTTCCACGGCGTCAGGCTCATTGCGCTGGGTGACATGGCGGCTGGTGCCGGGGCGGCGGCGGTCCAGGTCGCGCTGGATGTCGGCTTCGGACAGCTCCATGCCCGGCGGGCAGCCGTCGATCACGCAGCCGATGGCTGGGCCGTGGGACTCACCGAAGTTGGTGACGCAAAACAGGGTGCCTAGGGTGTTGCCGCTCATAGTGGAGCGGGATTATCGCCGACCGTTGGCGCTACTTAAAATGTAGCTGTCAGTCCTGTATTGGTGCGGGTTTTATGCGTGTTTCATAAAAAACAGGCCACTCAACCCGCCTGATCGGACGGCTGCGATTTTTCCTCCGGCCAATCTCGGATGTAGGCCTTGAGCAGCTTGTTCTCGAAGTTCTGGCTGTCCACCACCGCCTTGGCGACGTCGTAGAAGCTGATCACGCCCATCAGCATGCGGTTTTCCATCACCGGCATGTAGCGCGCATGGCAGCCCAGCATCATGCGGCGCACCTCGTCCATGTCGGTCTCCAACGTGCAGGTCACGGGCGCGTCGTCCATGGCGGTGCGCACCAGCATGGTGCCGACGCTGCCGCCGTTCCTGGCCAGCACCTGGTTGATCTCGCGGAAGGTGAGCATGCCCACCAGGTCGCCGTATTCCATGACGATCAGCGAGCCGATGTCGCGCTCGGCCATGGTCTGCACGGCCTGCGCCAGCGGTTCGCCCGGTGTCACGGTGTAGAGGGTGTTGCCTTTGAGGCGCAGGATGTCGCTGACTTTCATGGTGTCTCGCAAGGGGCAGTGAGGCCGGCCGGGCCGGAAGCGCTCGGGAAAATATAGCCCACAATCCCCCGCGCATTGACCACTTTGGAGACACGGATGCCCGGATATTCCGACCCCGGCTTCGACACGCTCGCGCTGCACGCGGGCAGTCGGCCGGACCCGACCACCGGCGCGCGTGCCACGCCGCTGTACCTGACGACCTCGTTCGTGTTCGAGTCCAGCGACCACGCCGCCTCGCTGTTCAACCTGGAGCGCCCCGGCCACGTCTATAGCCGCCTGAGCAACCCGACCACCGACGTGCTGGAGCAGCGCGTCACGGCCCTCGAAGGCGGCGTGGGCGCGATCGCAACCGCCAGCGGCCAGGCCGCGCTGCACCTGGCCGTGGCGACGCTGATGGGCGCGGGCGGGCACATCGTCGCCAGCACCGCGCTGTACGGTGGCTCGCAGAACCTGTTGCACTACACGCTGCGCCGCTTCGGCATCGAGACGACCTTCGTCAAGCCCGGTGACATCGACGGCTGGCGCGCCGCCATCCGGCCCGAAACGCGCCTGCTGCTGGGCGAGACCGTGGGCAATCCGGGTATGGAAGTGCTGGACATTCCCACCATCGCGCAGATCGCCGAGGACGCGGGCGTGCCGCTGCTGGTGGACTCGACCCTGACCTCGCCCTGGCTGATCAAGCCCT
>NZ_DAMCAM010000085.1:0-8557 GCF_032059615.1 Melaminivora sp.
TCGCCATCCAGCTGCCGCCGCCCAACGTGACCGGCACGCTGCACATGGGCCACGCCTTCAACCAGACCATCATGGACAGCCTGACGCGCTACCACCGCATGCTGGGCCACAACACGGTCTGGGTGCCGGGCACGGACCACGCCGGCATCGCCACGCAGATCGTGGTGGAGCGCCAGCTGCAGGAGCGCGGCCAGAGCCGCCACGACCTGGGCCGCCCCCAATTTATCGCCAAGGTCTGGGAGTGGAAGGAGCAGTCGGGCAACACCATCACCACCCAGATGCGCCGCATGGGCGACAGCGTGGACTGGGGCCGCGAGTACTTCACCATGGACGACAAGCTGTCCAAGGTGGTCACCGAAACCTTCGTGCGCCTGTACCGGCAGGGCCTGATCTACCGCGGCAAGCGGCTGGTCAACTGGGACCCGGTGCTGCAGTCCGCCGTCTCCGACCTGGAGGTGGAAAACGAGGAGCGCGACGGCTCGCTCTGGCACATCGCCTATCCCTTGCCGGACGGCAGCGGCCAGCTGGTCGTCGCCACCACTCGACCCGAGACCATGCTGGGCGACGTGGCCGTCATGGTGCACCCGGAAGACGAACGCTACGCGCACCTGATCGGCCAGACCGTGACGCTGCCGCTGGTCGGCCGCCAGATCCCCATCATTGCCGATGAGTACGTGGATCGTGAATTCGGCACCGGCGTGGTCAAGGTGACCCCGGCGCACGACAACAATGACTACGCCGTAGGCCAGCGCCATGGCCTGCCGCTGGAGGTGGTGCTGACGCTCACCGCCACCATCAGCGACAACGCCCCGGAAAAGTACCGCGGACTGGACCGCTTCGCCGCCCGCAAGGCCATCGTGGCCGACCTGGAAGCGCAGGGCCTGCTGGTCGAGACGAAGAAGCACAAGCTGATGGTGCCGGTGTGCACCCGCACGGGGCAGATCATCGAGCCGATGCTGACCGACCAGTGGTTCGTCGCCATGTCCAAGGTGGGCGAAGGCGATGCCACCGGCAAATCCATCGCGCAAAAGGCGATCGACGCCGTGGCCTCGGGCCAGGTGCAGTTCGTGCCCGAGAACTGGGTCAACACCTACAACCAGTGGATGAACAACATCCAGGACTGGTGCATCTCGCGCCAGCTGTGGTGGGGCCACCAGATCCCGGCGTGGTACGACGAGGCCGGCAACGTGTACGTGGCGGCGAGCGAAGAAGAAGCCCAGGCCCAGGCCGGCGCGGGCGCGAAACTCACGCGCGACGCCGACGTGCTGGACACCTGGTACTCGTCGGCGCTGGTGCCGTTCTCCACCATGGGCTGGCCCGAGCAGACCGAGGGCGCCGAGAGCGACTACAACCTGTACCTGCCGTCGTCAGTGCTGGTCACCGGCTACGACATCATCTTCTTCTGGGTCGCCCGGATGATCATGATGACCACGCACTTCACCGGCCGCGTGCCGTTCAGGCACGTCTACATCCACGGCCTGGTGCGCGACGCGCAGGGCAAGAAGATGAGCAAGTCCGAGGGCAATGTGCTCGACCCGGTGGACCTGATCGACGGCATCGCGCTCGAGCCCCTGCTCGCCAAGCGCACCACCGGCCTGCGCCGCCCCGAAACGGCCCCGCAGGTCGCCAAGAACACACAAAAGGAATTCCCCGAGGGCATTCCGGCCTACGGCGCCGACGCGCTGCGCTTCACCTTCGCGGCGCTGGCCAGCCTGGGCCGCAGCATCAACTTCGACAGCAAGCGCTGCGAGGGCTACCGCAACTTCTGCAACAAGCTCTGGAACGCCAGCCGCTTCGTGCTGATGAACTGCGAGGGTTATGACTGCGGCCTGGACGCCTCGCAGGGCTGCACCGAGGCTTACCTGCATTTCAGCCAGAGCGACCGCTGGATCGTCTCGCAGCTGCAGAAGGTGGAGGCCGACATTGCCAGGGGCTTTGCCGACTACCGCCTGGACAACGTCGCCAACACCCTCTACGACTTCGTCTGGAACGAGTTCTGCGACTGGTACCTGGAGATCGCCAAGGTGCAGATCCAGACCGGCACTGCGGCCCAGCAGCGCGCCACGCGCCGCACGCTGATCCGCGTGCTGGAGGCCATCCTGCGCCTGGCCCACCCCATCATTCCCTTCGTGACCGAGGCGCTGTGGCAGAAGGTGGCGCCGGTGGCCGGTATCGCCGGCGAATCCGTCTCCGTCGCGCCCTACCCGCAGGCCCAGCCCGAGAAGATCGACCCGGCCGCCATCGCCCATGTGCAGCGCATCAAGCAGATGGTGGACGCCTGCCGCCAGCTGCGCGGCGAGATGGGCGTGTCGCCTGCGCAGCGCCTGCCGCTGCTGGCCACGGGCGACGCCGCCTTCATGCGCGACATCGCGCCGGTGCTGCAAAACCTGGCCAAGCTGAGTGAAGTGCAGGTGTTCGACGACGAGGCCGCCTGGAGCCAGGCCACCCAGTCCGCCCCCGTGGCCGTGGTGGGCGATGCGCGCCTGGCCCTGTTCGTGGAGATCGACGTGGTCGCCGAGCGCGCCCGCCTGGGCAAGGAGGCCGCGCGGCTGGAGGGCGAAATCGCCAAGGCCGGTGCCAAACTGTCCAACGAGGCCTTCGTGGCCAAGGCGCCGCCGGCCGTGATCGACCAGGAAAAGCAGCGCGTGTCGGACTACAGCGCGACCTTGGCGCGCATCCGCGAACAGCTGGCACGCCTGGGCTAACATCGCCGGCTGCCCTGGCCGGGCGCCCGCTCTCTAGGCGCGGCGCCCCTTCCAGTCCCTTTGCACGAGGTATCCGATTTGAGCGCTCCCACCCGCATCCGCAAGGCCGTTTTCCCCGTCGCCGGACTCGGCACGCGCTTTCTGCCCGCCACCAAAGCCTCTCCCAAGGAGATGTTGCCGGTGGTGGACAAGCCCCTGATCCAGTACGCCGTCGAGGAAGCCTACGAGGCCGGCATCCGCGACATGGTGTTCGTCACCGGCCGCAGCAAGCGCGCCATCGAGGACCACTTCGACACCTCCTACGAGCTGGAGAGCGAGCTGGAGGCCGCCGGCAAGCAGGCTATGCTGGAGTTGGTGCGCAGCGTCAGCCCGAGCGACATGAACTGCCTGTTCGTGCGCCAGCCGCGCTCGATGGGCCTGGGGCACGCCGTGCTGTGCGCCGAGCCGCTGGTGGGCAACGAGGCCTTCGCCGTCATCCTGGCCGACGACCTGATGGTCGGCGAGAACGGCGGGCCCGGCGTGATGGCGCAGCTGACCACGGCCTTCCAGAAGCAGGGCCGCTCCATGATCGCCGTGCAGGAGGTGCCACCCGAGCACACGCGCCGCTACGGCATCGTGCGCGGCGAGAGCGCCGGCGGGGCGTTGCTGCGCGTGGACGAGATCGTGGAAAAACCCGCGCCCGAGAAGGCGCCCTCGCGCATGGGCGTGGCCGGCCGCTACGTGCTGACCCCGCGCATCTTCGACGAGATCCGCAACCAGCCGCGCGGCGTGGGCGGCGAGATCCAGCTGACCGACGCCATCGCCCGGCTGATCCAGCAGGAGGCGGTATACGCCTACCAGTACGCCGGCCGGCGCTACGACTGCGGCAGCAAGGAAGGCTTTCTCGAAGCCACGGTGGAGCTGGCCCTGCAGCACCCGCAGGTGGGCGAGCACTTCCGCGAATACCTCAAGTCCCTGCAGCTCTAGAGCGAGTCCGCCCCATGCCCATGTTCGTCGACACCTCGCCCCCGGGGCAGTGCATCTTCTGCCGCCTGGTGGCGCGCGAAATCCCTGCGGCCATCGTCCATGAGGACGAGCTGACCATTGCCTTCATGGACCTCGGCCAGGTCACGCCCGGCCACGTGCTGGTGGCCACGCGCCGCCACGCCGCCACGCTGCTGGACATCACGCCCGAGGAGGCGGCCGCCAGCCTGCAGACCGCGCGCCGCGTGGCGCTGGCCGCCCAGCAGGCCTTCGAGCCCGAGGGGCTGACGCTGCTGCAGGCCAACGGCGCCGTGGGCGGGCAGACCGTGGGGCACTTCCACCTGCACGTGGTGCCGCGCCACACGGGCGACGGCATCGACCTGACCTGGCCGCGCAAGGAGCCCGGCGCCCAGGTGCTGGCCGGCTACGCCGAGCGCCTGCGCGCGGCCCTCCAGGCCTGAGCCGCACCGCCGCCCTGCCCTTTTCTTCATGCCCGTAATCCCTGCCGCCGCCCTGGCCCCCGGCGAGGCCAGCGCGCCGCTGGTCCCGCCGGGTCTGGCCATCGTGGTGCTGGCGCTGCTGCTGAGCATCCAGCCCGTCACCACCGACCTGTACCTGCCCGCCCTGCCCGCGCTCACGCGCAGCCTGCAGGCGCCTGTTGCGGCCGGGCAGCTGACGCTATCGGCGCTGCTGCTGGCCTTTGGCTGCTCGCAGCTGCTGTGGGGGCCGCTGTCGGACCGCTTCGGGCGCCGGCCCATCCTGCTGGCGGGGCTGTCGCTTTACGCCTTTGCCTCGGTGGGCGGGGCGCTGGCCTCCAGCATGGAGCTGCTGGTGCTGTGGCGCACGCTGCAGGGCGCGGCCATGGGCGCGGCCGTGATGGGTGCGCGCGCCATCGTGCGCGACCTCTACACGCCGCTGGCCGGCGCGCGCGCCATGTCGCGCGCGCTCACCGGCCTGGGCATCATCGCCTGCCTGTGCGCGCCCATCGGCGGCCTGCTGACCGAGGCCTTTGGCTGGCGGGCCGCGCTGTTCGCGCCCAGCCTGTACGGCGTGGCCGCGCTGGCCCTGGTGGCGCTGCGCCTGCCCGAGACGCTGGCACGGCCCAACCCGCACGCGCTGGAGCCCGCCACCTTCCTGCGCAACTGGCTGCTGGTGCTGCGCTCGCCCACCTTCTGGGCGTTTTCGCTGCTGACCACGGCCAGCTATGGCGGGCTGTTCACCTTCCTCGCGTCCTCGTCCTTCGTCTTCATCGAGGTGATGGGGCTGTCGCGCACCGCCTACGGGCTGGTGCTGCTGGTCAATGCCGCCTTCTACCTTGCGGGCACGCTGCTGTGCCGGCGCCTGCTGACGCGCCACAGCCTGCGGCGCACGGTGGCCATCGGCGGCGCGCTGAGCGCCACCGGGGGCCTGCTGATGCTGCTGGCGGCGCTGGCCGGCTGGCACAGCGCGGCGGCGCTGCTGCCGCCCTTCTACGTCTTCATGGTGGGCCACGGCATCCACCAGCCGTGCGGGCAATCGGGTTCGGTCGGGCCGTTTCCGCAGGCCGCGGGCGTGGCCTCGGCGCTCAACGGCTTCATGATGATGCTGGCGGCCTTTGCCATCGGCCTGTGGCTGGGCGGCGCGCTGGACGGCACGGTCTGGCCGCTGGTGCGCGGCGTGGCCCTGTGGTCGGTGCTGCTGGCCGTCGTGGCCTGGACGCTGGTGCAGCGCCACGGAGAGCCGCGCGATGGCCGCTGACGCGGCGCGCCTGCCGGTGCTGGCCCTGGCCGGGCCCACCGCCTCGGGCAAGACCGCCGCCGCGCTGGCCCTGGCCGGGGCACTGGCGCCGGCGCTGCCGGTGGAGATCGTGAGCGTGGACTCGGCCCTGGTCTATCGCGGCATGGACATCGGCACCGCCAAGCCCACGCCCGCCGAGCGCGCGCAGGTGCAGCACCACCTGATCGACATCCGCGACCCGCGCGAGGCCTACAGCGCGGCCGAGTTCGTGCGCGACGCGACGCAGCTGGTGCACGACATCCGCGCGCGCGGCGCGCTGCCGCTGCTGGTGGGCGGCACGCTCTTGTACTTTCGCGCGCTGATCGACGGCATCGACGACATGCCCCCGGCCGACCCCGCCGTGCGCGCCCGCCTGGACGCGCAGGCCGCCGCGCTCGGCTGGCCGGCCCTGCACGCGGAGCTGGCGCGCGTGGACCCGCCCACGGCCGCACGGCTGGCACCGGCCGACGGCCAGCGCATCCAGCGCGCGCTGGAGGTCTGGCACGTCTCGGGCCGGACGCTGTCGAGCTTTCATACAGAAAAAAAGAGAGCACAACCTCAAGGCCTGCTGCGGGCTGCAGACGTTTTTAGCCTGGAACCTGCCGACCGCGCCTGGCTGCACGAGCGCATCGCGCGGCGCTTTCACGCCATGCTGACCGAGGGCTTCATGGACGAAGTGCTGCGCCTGTACGCGCGCGGCGATCTGCACGCCGACCTGCCCAGCATGCGCTGCGTGGGCTATCGCCAGGCCTGGGACACCCTGGCGGGCCGCGAGCCCCTGGCCACCCTGCCCGAGCGCGGCATTGCCGCCACGCGCCAGCTGGCGCGGCGCCAGCTCACCTGGCTGCGCGGCATGCCCGAGCGCCACGCCATCGCCTGCGACGCGCCCGACGCCACGGCGCAGCTGGTGCGCGCCGTGCGGGCGCGGCTGGCCAGCGGGGCCGCGGGGTGAGCGCGCCGCTGCTGCAGGTCGAGGGCCTGGCGCGGCACTACGGTGCGCAGCCAGTCTTTGCCGGCGTGGATCTGCAGGTGCAGCCGGGCGAGTTCGTCGCCCTCGTGGGCGACTCGGGCGTGGGCAAGTCCACCCTGCTCAACTGCCTGGCCGGGCTGGACCACTGGGACGCCGGCCGCATCACCCACGGCGCGGTGGACCTGGGGCCGATGGACGACACCCAGCGCGCGCTGTGGCGCCGCGCGCATGTGGGCTTCGTCTTCCAGGCGTTCCACGTGCTGCCGCACCTGACCGTGGCGCAGAACGTGGCGTTGCCGCTGATGCTGCTGGGCCGTGATGACCCAGCGCACGTCGCGCGCATGCTGGATGCCGTGGGCCTCTCGGGCCTGGCCGAGCGCCTGCCGCAGCAGCTCAGTGGCGGGCAGCTGCAGCGCGTGGCCATCGCCCGCGCCCTTATCCATCGCCCGCCCCTGCTGCTAGCCGACGAGCCCACCGGCAACCTCGACCCCGGCACCGCCGCGCGCGTCATGGACGTGCTGGTGCAGCAGACGCGCGGGCACGGCGCGGCGCTGGTGCTGGTCACCCATTCCGAGGCAGCCGCCGCGCGCGCCGACCGGGTGCTGCACCTGACGGCCGGTGGCATCCGCACCCCCGCGCCACCGCCCGCGCCCTGAAGCCGCCCCCCCCCACGCCAGGCGCCCCACCCCATGCTCGCCCTGCTGCGCACCTTCTCCTGGCAGGAACTGCGCCACCACCCCTGGCGCAGCGCGGCCGCCGTGGTGGCGGTGATGCTGGGCGTGGCGCTGGGCTTCGCGGTGCACGTCATCAACGCCTCGGCGCTGGACGAGTTCTCGCAGGCGGTGCGCTCGGTCAGCGGCCAGCCCGACTTGGAGCTGCGCGCCGCGCAGGGCACGCTGCCGGAAGGGCTGTACGGCCAGGTGGCCGCGCACCCGCAGGTGGCGCTGGCGAGTCCCTGGCTGGAGCTGTCGGCCCAGGCCAGCATCCAGGCCAGCGCCGCGCAGGGCCCCGCCGCCCGCGTGCCGCTGCGCGTGCTGGGCGTGGATGCGCTGGTGCTGCCCGCCATGGCGCCGTCCCTGATGCCGCGCGCCTACGAGGGCGCCGAGCGCCTGGCCATGCTGGCGCCGGGCAACGCCTTTCTGAACGCCAGCGCGCTGCAGGCGCTGGGCCTGCTGGCGCAGGGCGGCCGCCCGCCCATCACCCTCACCTTGCAAAGCGGCCTGCAGACCTGGCGCGTCACCGTCGCCGGCACGGTGGCCGCCGGGGGCGCGCCGCTGGCCGTCATGGACATCGCCGCCGCGCAGGACCTGTTCGGCCGCGGCGGGCAGCTCACGCGCATCGACCTGCAGCTGCGCCCCGGCGCCCAGCGCGCGCAGGTCGAACGCGCGCTACAGGCCCTGCCCGGCTGGCCGCGCAACGTGCGCATCGGCGAGCCCGGCGACGCCGCCCAGCGCGTCTCCAACCTGTCGCGCGCGTATCGCGTCAACCTGACGGTGCTGGCGCTGGTGGCGCTGTTCACCGGGGCGTTTCTGGTGTTCTCGGTGCTGGCCCTGAGCGTCGCGCAGCGCGCGCCGCAGTTCGCGCTGCTGGCGGTGCTGGGCGCCACGCCGCGCGAGCGGCTGGCGCTGGTACTGTGGGAGTCCAGCGCGCTGGGCCTGATCGGCAGCGCCGCCGGCGTCGCCCTGGGCACCGCGCTGGCGGCGCTGGCGCTGCGCGTGCTGGGCGGCGACCTGGGCGGCGGCTACTTCGCCGGCGTGCAGCCGGCGCTGCAATGGAGCGCCCCGGCCGCCCTGCTCTACGCCGCCCTGGGGCTGGCCGCCGCGCTGGCCGGCGGCTGGTGGCCGGCACGCCAGGCGCAGGCGCTGCCGCCCGCGCAGACCCTGAAGGGCCTGGGCGCGCACGGCGGGGCTGCGCGTGGCGGCGCCATCGGTCTGGTTTTGATAGCGACGGGCGCAGTGCTGGCGCTGGCTCCGCCCGTTTTTGGCATTCCGCTGGCGGCGTACGTGGCGGTGGGCCTGCTGCTGGTCGGCGGCATCGCGCTGCTGCCCTGGGGCGTGCAAGCGCTCTTGCAGGTAATGCAGCCGCTGGCCGCACGCCGGGCGGCCCGCGCGTCGCCCCTGATGCTGCTGGCCGTGGAGCGCGCGCGCCGCATGCGCGGCAGCGC